>NZ_JBHFJH010000042.1:0-116328 GCF_057334655.1 Paenibacillus sp. AGC31 | reverse complement strand
GGATGGACGTACCGCTGGTGTACCAGTTGTTCCGCCAGGAGCACCGCTGGGTAGCTATGTACGGACGGGATAAACGCTGAAAGCATCTAAGCGTGAAGCCCCCCTCAAGATGAGATTTCCCAGTATGTAAGACCCCTTGAAGACGACGAGGTAGATAGGCTGGGGGTGGAAGTGCAGCAATGCATGGAGCTGACCAGTACTAATCGGTCGAGGGCTTATCCAATAGCAAGTTGTAAATCGCATGTTTCGTTTCGAATCTAGTTTTCAGAGAACAACACTCTGAAATGTAAGCTACGCGTTTGGTGGCGATGGCGGAGGGGTTCCACACGTACCCATCCCGAACACGACCGTTAAGCCCTCTAGCGCCGATGGTACTTGGACCGCAGGGTCCTGGGAGAGTAGGACGCCGCCAAGCAGTCTAAAGACACACTTGATGATATCGAGTGTGTCTTTTTGTGTTACTATTTTATACATTGCATATAAAGAATTGAGTGAAAGCCGATAGGTCTTCCCTGCGTTGTATGACATTCCGTAAGTAAACAAATACAGTGTGATTCCTACGACTTAGTATATTTTAATATTGAATTTGGTAATCTCCTCCGCCACCATTAGGTGAGTACCCTACGATTTTATGGTAACCATACAGATTCCCTAAAGTGATGGTTTTTGTTCTCAAGTCTGATGCGATTACTCGTCCACTTCCCTTCAAATTTCCACTCATATCAACAACATTAAATACATATTCCCCAGTCGAACGAGGAAGAAAAGAAAACGTGACATTTCCACTCAAATAGATATCCGTTGAGTAACCCCCATCGAAATACTCTACTATAAGGTTTTTGGCAAAGATAGCAGCTTCTTGTTCCTGTTTTATCTGAGCATCTTGTGAAGGGATTATAGGCATAGACGGTTCATCAGCAAATACTGGTGAAACAGATGCTAGGAGCAAAGCCATGGAAGAGAGAGCTGAAATTGCAGTTTTTTGATATTTCTTCACAATCGAACATCTCCTTTTCATATATAAAAGTCGAGATTGATCATACTCACAGTAGCTTTCCTCACAGTCATTTCCTAGGATAAAAGTGAGGGGAGGTCTGGCGCCGTATTTAGTTTGACAAGACAACTGTACTCCAATTAACAAATATATACAATTATATAAGAGAGTTTTATATCCTATTTTTTGTTAAATATATACTTTATTCATATATCATTCACATTTTCTATAGCTATAGTTTTCAAGCAACCGTTAATAGCACATGGACGATACGATATTTGGTTCTGATTATATTTACTTCAAGCATAACAAAGCCCTACCCGATCTATGTAGACCGAGCAGGGCTATATCTTTTTTCTATACGTTCATTTAATCCGTTATGCTACTCAGACTGCAACGCGTTTATTCGATCCGTAAGGGATCGTTTTCTATAGTATACGGCTATGGTTGCGAGAACCAGCATTTCAGACAGCGGTACGGCAAGCCACACACCCGTGACACCAAAGAATGAAGGGAGAATCGCAATCAACGCAATCATGATAATCATTTCACGCGCAGCTGTGATCCAAATGGCCATTTTGGCATTGCCTACAGATTGGAAATAGGTGCTCATGACAAAGTTAACACCCATAAACACATAGGCAAATGTAAATATACGTAATCCGTAAACGGCATTATCCGTTACGCCACTACTGAAGTTTCCAAAGATTTGCACGAAATAAGGCGCACCGATCTGAACAACAACCAGTAACAATAGACCGCATGCGAGAGCCGTTTTGGTGGCTAACCGTATTGTTTGTTGTACCCGTTTAATCTGATTGGCACCGTGATAATAGCTGATCAGAGGTTGGGCAGCAGACGCCAGACCCAGGAATGCTAACAGTACCACACCATGAATATAGTTCAATACGGTAAAGGATGCTACACCATCCGTGCTCGCAATGCGGTCCATGGAGATATTGTGAGAGACAGAGAAGACCGACATGCCGAGTTCAGCCAGAAAGCTGGGGAAACCAATGAGTAGAAGGGAAGCCAGCAGTTTGTTGTTCCATTTGAACCGGGTGAACGTGAGATTATTTGTTTTTTTGAAAAAGTGAGTGAACAGGACAAGTAACGCAAGAGACGCTGATACAATTGTACCGAGGGCCACACCGCGTACGCCCCATTCGAGTACATACAATGTTATATAATTGATGATGATATTGGCTATAGCAAACGTAATCTGAGCGTACATGGACGTGTTTGGATTACCATCGTTTCGTACAAAGATAGAGAGTGCATTCTCAATGGTGAAAACGAATCCGAACAATAACATGATATTCATATAATCCGAAGCAAACGGGAAGGTCTCGGCGTTAGCACCGAGGGAGTATACCAGCTTGTCTTTGAACGTAAATGCAGTATATCCAATGGCTATCGTAACTAGCATAATCAGCATAATGGATTTGGTAAAAATTTGTTTGGCTGATGTGATATCTTTTCTACCCATAGCGTTGGAGTACAAGGTTGCCCCGCCCATACCGATCCACAGCGACATAGCAACAAAAAGTGTGTAAACAGGTGAGGCAATGCCGATTCCCGCCATCGCGGTAGAACCCAGTTTGTGTCCAACCATAATGCCGTCGATAATAAAATTAAAAGCAACTACCAGCATCCCCAATACAGAAGGCACGAGGTAGCTTATAAAAGCTTTACCTACAGATTGCCCTTCCAAGGGATGCGTCCAATTCGTATTCATAATGACCTCCGTTAGTAGACTGAATGTTCATTCTGTATTTAAAAATACTGAACGTTCGTTCTGTATGATAACACGTCGTGAATTCTCTTGGCAACTTTTGCGTTTAAATATCGTTTATGTGGTAGAGTAGGTTGATATTTATAAAGCGGGAGGATTCTCTTGATGAAACAAAATAAATACGATGAATCTGAATTTTTCAATAACTATAGTAAGATGGCACGTTCCGTTCAAGGGCTGGATGCAGCGGGGGAGTGGCATGAACTGCAGACTCTATTGCCTGATTTGAAGGACAAACGTGTGCTGGATTTGGGATGTGGTTTTGGCTGGCACTGCCGGTATGCGCGGGAGCAGCAAGCGAGTTCAGTGATCGGAGTAGATTTGTCTGAAAATATGCTTCAGCGTGCTCGTGAAATGACGGACGATCCACAGATCCGGTACGAGCAGCTGGCGATTGAAGATATTGATTTTGCACCGGGACAATTCGACGTTGTGATCAGTTCACTTGCTTTGCATTATATTGAACGGTTAGACACGGTGTACGCTAAGATCAATGATTTTCTCGTAGAAGGGGGCACATTTGTACTATCTTCCGAACATCCCATCTTCACCGCTCGTGCTGCCCAGGATTGGCATTACGGACCCACAGGTGAGATTCTTCACTGGCCCGTGGATGATTACCACGATGAAGGGAAACGTGTGGCGAACTTTCTGAATCAGGATGTGGTCAAATATCATCGCACACTGGCAACACATCTCAATGAACTGATTAAGGCGGGGTTTGCTATTCAAAAGGTGGCTGAATCCAAACCATCACCGGAGATGATTGAACAGGTCCCAGGCATGCGAGACGAGAATCGGAGACCGATGTTTCTGATGATTGCTGCGGTTAAAGTATAACGAAGAAAATGATACGTTAGACCAGAGGGCAGAATTAACTGATGAAGTGGTGCGTTCGCTTATAAGCTTCCTGATAGAGATTTCTAACAAGCAAACTTGAAGGAATCAGCGTGTTCAGCGATGTTGAACATGCTGTTTTTTATTTTGCTACAATAATAAGAAATAATGTCCAAAACAGGGAACCAAATCACATTAGACTCAGTCATATTAAGTGAGGTGAACAACAGTTGGATGATCAATTACTGGCACAAGCTCAGACCATAGACAATTACACACTTAGCAGCATAATGGATGACTACGGAAATGACGTGTGGAATTACGCTTATTTCCTGACCAAAAGTGCCGAACAGGCAGATGAATTGTCACAGGAGGTATTTATTCGGGCGTACTCGGGGATCGCTCTTTATCGTGGGGATTGCTCACTGAAAACATGGCTGTTGACGATTACTAGGAACACGACTTTTACATATCGAAAATCCAGATTTTTTCGTAGTAGCCTGTGGGGAGAGACGTTACCCATTGAGACAGAGCGTGGGGATTCAAGCCAAAGAGTCATGATTGCAGAGCAGCCTGCACATCCTTCGGCCGAGATGGAAGTGATGCGTAAGGAGCATATCCATGAAATCTGGGATATTGTTCTGGCGTTGCCGAAGAAGTTCCGGGAGATCCTTTTGCTGAATCTGAAATATGAGCTTACGACGAGTGAGATTGCTGAGATATTGAAAATCAGCTTAGGCACAGTAAAATCCAGACTATCCCGAGGTAAGGATAAGGTACGGAAACAATGGGAGGAGCGAAGCAAATGAGACACAAGGATGAGCAATGGGAGAAGGAAATCCGGAAGGGACCGTTTGCTTCGTCTCCTTTTACGGAGGATCACAAGCGAAAGGTGCTTCAACAGGTGGAGTGGATGAAGAAGTCGGAAGAGGGGAGCAAGGGAGATAGGTCAGAGGACAGTTCCAGGCCATCCAGGCCGTTTAGACTGAAAGTGAACAACGTGTCCCACAAGCGTCGCCCTAGAAAAGGACCTCTTGTTGCCGGCACAGGTGCGTTGGTTATTGCGGCTGGATTGTTCCTATGGATCTGGAATGATGGACAGCTGGTGAAACCCGTAATCGAGCAGGTCTATCCGACAGCAACGTTACAGTTATCCGATGGTTTGAACACAAATCTGCTAACCGACAAAATGAAAAGAAATGTTGCGACTACGATGCGAGATGATCTGGGTAAACAGCTGAAGATTATGAAAGTGGAAGACCTGCCTGTGTCCGGCAGAATATATGTAGAGGCTGGAAATGAAAGCGAGAAGGAGTATGCGCAGATATGGCTCGATGCGACAACAGGAAATCTGCGTGAAGTACAGATGAGACGTGAGATGCAGCCAAGCGAGTTGGAGCACCGTTATCTGCGTCAAGTTCCAACGCTTTTGCAAAGTATAGGCAGCACTCCAACGCTTAAACCTGCATCAGTCAAACGTTTTGTGAGTATGAAGCAAGGGGAATTGGAGCCGATATCACATACGACATTAGCGTTAGAGAATGAGACTGGCCATGGTTATGGGGAGATTGTATGGCAGCAGGACAAGGCTGTATCGATCACAGGCGACCTTAGACCTGATCAAATATCACAGGCAGCGCTGGCGGATGCCAGAAACGCGATTGAGGCTCTGTCTGGTAAAGCCAATCTTGATCTGGTAAGAGCAAGCCGAAGCAAAGATGATGAACTCGGCAAAGATACAGTCTCCTTTTCCTTTAAAGATAACTACTTTGTCCAGATGACCGAAGGAAAAGAGGGCTTGGGTTATACGGTTGGGGATGCTAATCATTATGAGCAAGACTTTGCAGACTGGGAAGAAATAGAGGCTTATTATCAGGAACTATATAACATACAGGAGTCTCTTCTTAGAGAAGGAGTAGAACCTATAATTAAAAAAATATTTAAAATGGATCTTCAAGCGTATAAACTTCACCGTAATCCTGACCATCCAGGCATGGTCACATTTGAACTGGAGTCGAGCACGGATGTTTTTCAGGTTGAATACAGGGAAGATGGACGGATCAAGATGATTACCAGAGGTGAGTTATAGGGCTTGATCTTATATGTTACAATTTACTTCATAGATGGAATGAGTATAAGGAGATAACGATGAAATATTTGGTGAGTTCATGTCTGGCGGGGGTAGCTTGCCGTTACAATGGAACAGCGAGCCTGGATGAGAAGATTCAGGAGCTTGTGAAGCAGGACCAGGCTAAGATGGTATGCCCGGAGCTGCTTGGTGGATTCTCCACTCCGCGAGAACCGGCTGAAATTATCGGTGGCACAGGCAAGGACGTGCTGGCAGGCACTGCAAAAGTGATCGAGAAAAGTGGCAAGGACGTCACAGAGCTGTATATCAAGGGAGCCTATCAGACGCTCGAATGGGCGCGAGAATTGAATGTATCGTGTGTGGTACTGAAGGAGTTTAGTCCGTCCTGTGGTACACAGAAGATCTATGATGGGAATTTTGCCAATCAAAAGGTAACTGGAGAAGGTGTCACCTCAGCATTGTTGAGACAAGAAGGATATACCGTCATTTCTGAAAATGAGTGGATGGAGCAACTATAGGTCGCATAGATATCGTTTCATATTCACAGAAAAGCCGCTGGATTATATTCTGGCGGCTTTTCTGTTGTCTCCCATTACTTTTCTCATTAAAAGAATAAAGTCAATTTTCCTGAAATGCTAACAAACAATATGGATACATACGATATAGATATAAGATATATAAGGCTATCTACTATTTAAAGTGGGGGAATAATCATGTCAATTCAGTCTAAGCCAAAATATAAGAAAGGAAATAAACTCAAAAATATGAAATTAACAACAACGATGGTCATCATGACTGTGATTAGTCTAATCGGCTTGTTTACTGTCTTTCTGATTGGAATTTTGGGAATGAACGAAGCAAAAACGGGACAAGGTATCCTCTACAATGACCGTTTCCAGCATCAAACCAATGTTCTTGAATTGAAAAGTAATTTCTATAATATGCGCGCCAATTATACAAAGGTTCTTGATAATGCAGAGTACACCGACAAACAGTACGATCAGGTTCAAAAAGGTAAGAAGAGTATCACGGATGGCTTGAATGAATTTTCAGCAAGAACATTGGATACCAAAGAAAAAGAGATATTTGCAGATTTGGTAGCAAAGATGGATACATATTATCAGGATATTGAGCAAATCATGGATAGCAAAAAGATGTCGGGCACCTACGATAGTGAAGAGAGAGGAAGAATTAACAAAAGCAGTACAGCGATTGTGGAGACGATCACCCTTTTGAGTGCGCATAACGAAGAAGAGTCAGCCAAGCTCTATGCGGATACACAGGAAGTAATTCAGCAGCGAGCATTGGTGCTCGGTTCGGTTCTTTTGCTTTCCCTTGCAGCGCTCATTCTGATTTCATTTGTAATGATTCGCAGTATACGTCAACGAATGAAAGCAATTACCCGTTATTGTGAAGAAATAACAAAAGGCAACTTAACGGCATCCTTGGATCCGCACCTAACACAGGGAAATAATGAGATAAGTGTCATCGCACGAGCTATTCGTACAATGACCGATTCCACAACAAATGTCATTCGTGGTGTAGTTCAGGAATCTCATCATATCAACCAGGTTAGCGATCTTACCAACCAGAATATGGCTGGTCTGAATGAACGAATTCGTGAAGTATCAGCTACAGTTGAAGAGCTCTCTGCTGCAATGGAAGAGGCTTCAGCCCATACGGAAAATATGAATCATTCGGCTGCTGAGATGCAACAGGGAGCCGAATATATATCGGAACAGACATCTAAACAAGCAGAGTCCGCGTATGTGACCAGCACGAAGGCTGAAAAGTTGAAGCAGGAAGCCCGCGAATCGAGCCGAGCAGCCATAGACATGTACGATCATACGAGTAAGAAGATGTCAGAAGCGCTGGAACGTGCAACTGCTGTAGATCAGATTGGTATATTATCTCAATCTATTTTGGATGTTACGGCGCAGACTAATCTGCTTGCACTCAATGCATCCATTGAAGCTGCAAGAGCTGGAGAAGCAGGCAGAGGTTTTGCGGTTGTAGCAAGCGAGATTCGAAAGTTGGCTGATGATTCCAGACAGGCTGCCGATCAAATTCAGCAGGTCACGGAAGAAGTTATGCAGTCTGTAACCAATCTGTCCTCGAATGCCAAAGAATTGCTATCCTTTATGTTCAATCAGGTTGGCAAAGATTATAAATTATTGGAGGATACAGCTGAACAGTATTATGTCGATTCTCTTGATCATGCCAATGCCGTTAAAGATCTCAATGCAACCTCACAACAAGTGACTGCCAATATCAAAATACTAGTGGGCTCCATTCATGAGATTGCATCAGCAAGTGAACAATCCGCCGCATCCAGTCAGGAAATCGCAGGACATATGGTTGCCTCTGCTGCGCAATCTGTGGAAGTAGTTAAACAATCTGATCAAGTCAAGGAGAGTGCATTAAATCTGAATAAGCTGGTTCAAGATTTCAAGATTTAAAAGGAGAGAGTCGCAGATAATCCACTAGGCGCCATGTAAGTGCCTAGTGGATTATTGCTGTCTTCATCCAATACTTACTTTTATAAACTAAGAAACAATAATGTGCGTACTTTTAATTTATACGCATAGGTCCTAAACTAATACTTGAGATGAAGTCACTTTAACATTATTGTTCAACATAAAAAAATATATAAAAGGACGTGGAGCTGCATGGAAGTTACAACAAAGTCAAAGACAAAGGAAGACATCTTAAAGGCATATCATTTCCGGCATGCAACAAAGATATTTGATGATACCCGTAAAATCTCGGATGAGGATTTCCAATTTATATTGGAAACAGGCAGATTATCTCCAAGTTCCATTGGTCTTGAACCGTGGAAGTTTCTGATTGTACAAAATCCGAACCTGCGTAAGCGTCTGTCCGAAGTCTCTTCCGGCGCTCAAAAGCAATTGGCTACAGCAAGCCATTTTGTTGTTATTTTGGCCCGATCAGATGCCAGTTATAATTCTCCTTATGCGGAGTACATGTTGAAGGAAACAAAGGGAATGCCAAATAACGTATTTGAGCTAACAAGTGAGGCTTATGGAAAGTTCCAAAATAATCAGAAAATTCTGGATAATCCAAGATCATTATTTGACTGGGCATCTAAACAAACTTATATTGCACTTGGCAACATGATGACGGCGGCAGCTCAGATCGAGATTGATTCTTGTCCAATCGAAGGTTTCAGCCGTGAGGACGTCCACCGTATTATGGAAGAAGAGGGTTTGCTGGAAAATGGCGCATGGGGCGTCTCTATGATGGCAGCCTTCGGTTATCGGGTAGAGGAGCCCCAACGTGAGAAGTCCCGACAATCCGTTGAGAAAATCACGCAATGGATTAACTGAATTCAGCGTGAATCCAGCATGAATTCAAAAATGATTATCTAAGATCTTACATTACAGATCAGGATCAGAGCAGAATCGAAACAGCCCGATATTTTCCACCTGTTAGAAGCATGGAAAGGGCTGTTTTTCTTTTTATAAAAAAGAACTTGAAAATACATAGATGTCTATGTATAATGAGGTCATGCCTAAATACAACGCAATTGCACTGATTGCAAGAATCAGGGACCATGTCAACAAACGGATTGTACACGAATTGGAACAGCATGAGGTAACAGGGATTGTTCCTTCTCATGGGGATGTATTAATGTTCTTGTACCGGGAAGAGACGCTGTCGATCAAGATGTTGGCTGAACGTGTCCAACGCACGCAACCAACGGTAACAGTACTGGTCAACAAGCTGGAGAAGCTTGGCTATGTTGAACGCAGCAAGAGTGCCGAAGATAGCCGGGTGACGATGATTCGCCTTACTGATCAGGGGAAGCGTCTTGAACCGATCTTCCATCAGGTATCAGAGCAGATTAATGACATCATCTATAGTGGCTTGTCCGATGAACAGTCGGAGCAATTGGAGAGCTTGCTGTCCATGATTGTCCGAAAGTTATAATGAATGAACTCTTCTGTCTGCAACCCTTCCAGATTTGGATGGGGTGGAGGCAGAGGAACCCAAATATTTTTTTAACCAAATGCATAGATGTCTATGTATGTGGAACGTATCAATGTAACCCCATTTTCGCAACCTAACTCAAACCAAACCTGGAGGGATTCACACTATGAAACATCTTATCGTATATGCTCACCCGCACACAGACAGCTTGAATAACGCAATCCTCAATACTGCTGTAGAAGCTCTCGAAGCTCAAGGCCATGAAGTAGTCGTTCGTGACTTATATAAGCTTGGATTCCAACCCGTACTGACTGAAGCAGATACAGCTTCCATGCGCGCAGGACAGACACCACAGGATATCGCTACAGAGCAACAGTTTGTTACAGATGCAGAAGCCATTACATTCATCTATCCGATCTGGTGGACAGGTCTTCCTGCCATTCTGAAAGGGTACGTTGACCGTGTATTCGCCTATGGTTTTGCGTATGCAGCAGGTGAAGCAGGAATCGAGAAATTGCTGACAGGCAAAAAAGGCCTCATTATCAACACCCATGGTACACCAAATGAAATATATGACCAGATCGGCATGACTGCTGGATTGAAAATAACTTCAGACGTAGGTATCTTCGATTTTGTAGGTATTGAAACCGTAGATCATCTGCTCTTTGGTAGTATTGGATACCTGGATGCACCCGCATATCAAGCGATGTTGGATCAGGTTAAACAGACGGTAACGACCAAATTCTAATATAGATGTTGGTTCCCTATAAGGATTCCATATGATACCAGACCGACTCGATCAAGAGTCGGTTTGTTTGTTCATGTGTTTGCAAAATGGATGAAAGGGGGTATAATCGTACCCATGGAACCTATACTTATATTCAAAGCATTATCGAACGAGACACGTAGACAAATCTTGTTGTGGCTCAAAAACCCGGAGCAACACTTTCCACCGCTGGAACTATCACAGCATCCGGATGGTGGCAAGAACGGAATCTGTGTTGGCACGATTCAAGTGAAGGCTGGACTGGCTCAGTCGGTTATATCCAGTTATCTGCTGACTATGCTCAAGGCAGGATTGCTGCTCTCCGAGCGAAGAGGACAATGGACGTATTATCGGCGCAACGAGGAGACAATCCGTCAGTTTGCCGAGTACGTGCAGAACGAGTTATAAGCCGGATGCCGGAACGGAAGCTAGGATGCACATGCACGCAGGGATTCCGTCCGGATGTAAACGGCTAGTTTATCATCACATCACTATATCCAGTTGCGATTTAATTAATCTATATATCTGGATATACAAAAATATAATCATCGAGGAGATTAAACGATAATGACTACAGAAAATACGGCTTCATCCCATAAAGAACACATTAACGACGTTAAGCTTTCCATCTTGGATCTGGCTCCTGTCGTAGTAGGTGCAACACCTGCTGATGCACTGCGCAACAGTCTCGATCTGGCACAGCATGCTGAGCGTTGGGGATATCACCGTTACTGGGTAGCTGAACATCACAACATGCCGGGTATTGCTTCATCCGCAACTTCGGTTGTTATTGGATATCTGGCTGGTGGAACCAAAACGATTCGTCTGGGTTCAGGAGGCATCATGTTGCCTAACCATGCACCGCTTGTCATCGCTGAGCAGTTCGGCACACTGGAATCCTTGTATCCTGGCAGAATTGACCTGGGACTGGGTCGCGCACCAGGTAGTGACCGTCGTACATCGCTTGCACTACGCAAAGATCTGAACAGTGGGGAAGATTTCCCTGAGTTATTGGCAGAACTTAGAGCATACTTTGATGCTTCGGCGACATCTTATCATGCGCCTGTTCGCGCAGTTCCTGGAGAAGGATTGAATATTCCAATTTACCTCTTGGGGTCCAGTGATTTCAGTGCACGTCTGGCAGGTCAGCTGGGATTGCCGTTTGCTTTTGCCAGCCACTTCTCGCCCGATTACACCCGGATTGCATTAGAGACGTATCGAAACAACTTCCAACCATCTGATAGCTTGAAGGAGCCACATGTGATTGTTGGTGTCAACGCTGTTGTTGCGGATACAGACGAGGAAGCAGCATGGCTGGGTACAACGATGCAACAGCAGTTCCTGAACATTATTCGTGGCACAACGGGATTGGTACAGCCTCCGGCAGAGATGGAAGGCAAATGGACGGATCGTGAGAAAGCTGGTGTAGAGCAGACGCTGAAGGCAGCTGTTAATGGTTCACCAGAAACCGTACGTGGGCAGTTGGAATCCTTCATTCGGCAGACACAGGCAGATGAGCTGATTATTACGTCGATGATCTATGATCATAAGGCACGTCTGCATTCCTATGAGTTGATTGCACAATTGGCGGGAAAAGCTTAATCTTCCATTTTCAGCGTTAAAACTGGCTTAATCGTAGGGTATAGCTATAAATTTACGGTTCGTCTCCCAGTGAGGCGAGCCGTTTTTGAATAGGGAGAATTTGCAAATGATTCGTGTGGGGCAGAAGACTCATTTTGGGGTAAAATGACTTTACCGGTTTAATTTGAAACGGTTAATCAGCACCATACGTATAAATCCAGAGTGTTATACATATGTTGGCTTGTACAAGGTATTTTTTTATTCGTGTGTATGGGCATTTATCTAGCTTTATAGTTAAGTTTTGATTAAGGGTCATAAGAGAGGACGACACGCCTATGGAGCAACCTGAGCAACCCCGCGTTTGGCCGGAGCGGTTCAAGCGATTTTTTCTTAACAACAAGTTTGTCCTATTTCTGCTGATTCTGCTGTTGGTGGGACTGAACGTGATGGTTCTGACCAAAGTATCTTTTGTTCTTCATCCGCTCGCAGTACTCATCAAAACCATTGTGCTACCTATTATTCTGTCAGGCATACTCTACTATCTGCTGAATCCGATTGTGGATGTGATGGAAAGATGGAAAATCAAGCGTGGCTGGTCCATTCTGATCCTGTATCTTGCCATCGGAGGCATTCTGACCGTTGTAGTGTTGGCAGTCATTCCGGTTGTGCGGAACCAGATTATGGGGCTGATCGAAAATTTCCCAACATACAGCGAGACGGTAAAACAGCAGTTTGAGGAACTCACGGGCAGCCAACTGTTCGGTCAGTTCCAGGAGACGGTGAATCTGAATTCGCAGGACTGGTGGGGAACAATCTCCCAAAAGGCTACTGAAATTCTGAACTCGACCTGGACCAAATTGGGCGGATTCCTCGGAGCTTTCACGGAGACCGTGCTGTCCATCGTAACGGTTCCGTTCATTCTGTTCTATCTGCTGAAAGACGGCAAGAAGCTGCCAGCGAAAATTCTGTCTTTCCTGCCGATCAAGAGCCGTACGGGCGCAATGCATGTGCTGGAAGACATCAATCACCAGATCAGTTCATTCATTCGTGGACAGATTATCGTCAGCTTCTGCATCGGTATTCTGCTCTATATCGGTTATATGGTCATTGGGCTGGATTATGCACTGATTCTTGCGATTATCGCATCGTTCACGAGTGTTGTTCCTTATCTGGGACCAGCAATTGCAATTACCCCTGCGTTGATCGTGGCCCTGGTTACTTCGCCGGTGATGCTGCTGAAGATGGTTGCCGTATGGACAATCGTGCAGTTAATCGAGGGTAAATTCATCTCACCACAGATCATGGGCAAAACGCTGAAGATTCATCCCATCACGATTATCTTTGTCATTCTGACTTCGGGTAATCTGTTTGGAGTCGTGGGTATTCTGCTCGCTGTTCCAGGATACGCGGTGCTGAAAGTATGTGTATCGCATATCTTCAACTGGTTCAAGGACAGATCCGGCCTGTATGATCCGAACAAAAACAATCTTTTATGACTAAAGTGGCAAGCTCCAATGGATAGTTAATCAGAAGATCTAGTCACTCTGTATCCTGTATAAAACGGTACCCTTACCAAGAAGAACCCCCGTCCATCGGCATACAGCCGAGAGGCGGGGGTTCTTCTGCATGAACAAGCTTGGCTGCTGCCTAGCTGTGTTTAATATGTTGGAGCGTTTGCAGGAAAATCTGCTCAATATGAGCATCATCCAGAGAGTAGTACACGGTCTTGCCTTCCTTGCGTCGCTTGACGATCCGCATGTTGCGGAGTGAACGCAGCTGGTGTGAAATGGCCGACTGTCCCATGTCGAGCAGAACCGTCAGGTCATGAACACATAATTCCTTCTGTAACAGCGCATCAATAATACGTAGACGTGTGGGGTCGCTGAATGCCTTGAACCAATCTGCCATCTCGGAAGACGTCTCCCGATCTATGAGTGAAGTGCGAATCGTCTGCACGTCGGCTTCAGTGCCTGAGCAGGCTGCATCACATTCGCTTGGTGCTTTAACCGGTTGTTCCATTTCCTATCACCGCCTATGTTAACAACTATAGCTCTATTATATCCAAAACCCGCCTAAAGCGAAATGATTACTATTAGCATAATCTGTATGAAAAATCAACAACGATTGTTGACACTCATGTTTAGGCGTGCATATAATAGGGTTAACCAAACATATGAATGAGTGCTCATATATTGAATGTAATTGAAATATAACATCGTTTTTGTACTGCAAAGGGGAGAATTCACATGGGAACCGGACAGGAACAGGTGAAAAGGGAACTGCTGCTTGAGGGACTGGATTGTGCGAACTGCGCTTTGAAGATTGAGAATGGCGTTAAAAAAATTAAAGGCATTAGCGAATGCTCTGTCAATTTTGTTACCAAAACATTATCGCTACACACCACTTCCGATATGGATGAACAGGTAGTGGAAGAAGCAAAGCGCAAAGTGCTTCGGCTGGAGCCGCATATTCGCATTTCGGAAAAAGGAAAACACGTGAACGGACATGTGCACACCCATACAGGGAGTGCAGCTGGTGCGCATAATCACAGTCATGACCATACCGGACATGATCATGGACATTCACATTCATATGGCAAACACTCGCATACTCATGATCACTCAGATTCAGAGGAACACACACATGGTCATGTGCATGAGCATGGAAGTCATGCTGGACATGATCACAGCCATACGCATGATGATGCCCATGCAGGCCATTCGCATGAACATGGTGCAGGACAGACAAAAGTATTACTTGCTCGTCTTGCTGCAGGTTCTGTGCTGCTCGCAGCCGCAATCTGGTCGCCGCTGGAGGGCTGGGCGCAATTTGCTCTCTATGCACTCGCTTATCTGATTGCCGGGGGAGATATTGTGCTCCAGGCGTCCAAAAACATCATCCGCGGCCAGGTGTTCGATGAATACTTCCTGATGTCCGTCGCTACCTTGGGTGCCTTTGCGATTGGAGAGTATCCGGAAGGGGTAGCGGTTATGCTCTTTTATCAGCTCGGGGAGCTGTTTCAGGGTATGGCTGTTAATCGGTCACGCAAGTCGATTCAGTCACTGATGGACATTCGCCCGGATTACGCCAATATCCTGACGGGTTCGGGTGACGAAACCCAACGTGTATCTCCGGAAGACGTACGGATTGGTGATCGTATTGTCGTGAAAGCAGGAGAGCGAGTACCGCTGGATGGTATCGTTAGAGCTGGCCGTTCCATGGTGGACACTTCTGCTCTGACAGGTGAATCGGTACCTCGTGAGCTGGAGCCCGGAAATGATGTACTGAGTGGATTTGTGAACAAGAATGGTATGTTGACGATTGAAGTGACCAAAACGTTTGGTGAATCAACGGTATCCAAAATTTTGGACCTGGTGCAGAACGCAAGCAGCCGGAAAGCGAAAACAGAACATTTTATTAGTAAATTCGCCCGTTATTACACACCGGTTGTTGTTATCCTTGCAGCCGTGATTGCATTTGTTCCGCCGTTGATACTTAGTGGTGCAACATTTGCTGACTGGATCTATCGCGCCTTGGTCTTCCTGGTTATCTCATGCCCCTGTGCGCTGGTGGTCTCTATTCCACTTGGATTCTTTGGTGGTATCGGAGCAGCTTCACGTAACGGGATTCTTGTCAAAGGCAGTAACTACCTTGAAGCATTGAACGATGTGAAAGTCGTTGTTTTTGATAAAACGGGTACACTAACCAAAGGTGTATTCAAAGTAACAGCCATTCGTCCCGAAGGTGGACGTACGGAAGATGAACTGATGGAGCTGGCAGCCATCGCGGAAGCTAATTCCAATCATCCAATTGCTGAATCCATTCGCGCAGCTTGGGCCAAGGCCATTCCCACGCAAGGTGTGGAAGGTTACGACGAAGTTGCCGGACACGGGATCAAGGTGAGTGTGGATGGTCGGGAAGTGCTTGCAGGCAACGCCAAATTAATGGAGAAGGCGGGTATATCCTATACCACACCAGAGACAGCCGGAACGATAGTCCACGTGGCTGAAGCTGGCACATATGTTGGTCATCTGATCATTGCTGATGAAGTGAAGGACGATGCAGCCGCTGCTATTCAGGCGCTGAAGACACTCGGCATCCGCAAAACGGTCATGCTGACAGGTGATGCCAAAGCCGTAGGTGAAGCGGTAGGACGCGAGCTGGGTGTGGATGAGGTCTATGCTGAATTGCTGCCACAGGACAAAGTGGAGCGGCTGGAGAAACTGGAAGCTGCCAAATCTCCGAAGGAGAAAATGGTGTTTGTCGGTGACGGCATCAACGATACACCTGTACTGGCGCGCGCCGATGTGGGCGTGGCCATGGGTGGACTTGGTTCAGATGCTGCGATTGAAGCGGCAGATGTGGTCATTATGACCGATGAACCGTCGAAACTAGCGAGTGCAATCCGCATTGCAAAGCGTACACGAATGATTGTATGGCAAAATATCGCGTTTGCTTTGGGGGTTAAAGCGATCTTCCTGCTACTCGGTGTGTTCGGCATAGCTACCATGTGGGAAGCGGTATTCTCCGATGTGGGTGTCACAGTGCTGGCTGTGCTGAACGCCATGCGTGTACTTCGAGTGAAGAATATCTAAGTTTACGAAACGATCCAGGCGGCTCTTCGTATATACGTAGAGCCGTTTTTATATTTTTTATGTAGATAAGTCTAACCAGACATGTACACGAGAACGGAGAGGACAGAAATAACCTGAAGAAGCGAAACTACATCGGAAGGTTATTCTGTCATCGGAGTGCCAGTGTAGGCAGGTCTATGGAAGACAACAGTGAAGGGGAGAATGTTTTGACAGGAGCAATAGTTGGGATCATCATTGGAGTGTGTTATTTCATTCTGGGGTTCATGGTGTTCAAAAAACCACCGAAAATGATTAACGGGATATATGGGTATCGGACTCCGCGTGCAATGAGTAATCCCGAGTTGTGGGACGAAGCACAAAGTTATAGCGCCAATCTGATGATGCAATTTGGTGTGATTATTACGATATTCGGCATTATCGGTTTCTGGCTTACAGATGTACGAGCGTTGGTGCTGAGTCTGGTGGCTACAGGGTTCTATACGTTCAGACTGTTTACCAGAGTTGAAGGCCGGTTGAAGCAAATGCAACGTGCTCAACAGCAACAGAATGAGCAGAACGTTTAAGGTAATTTGAATGAATAGTGTACAGAGGAAGACCTGCGTGTGAAGCGGGTTTTTTTTTGTTGAGATAGAAAATTGTAAGAGGATTTTAACTTGCTAAGGCTTCATACCTGAAATCTAACGTTGACGTTAACGTTAATATTATATATAATTATGTACATAACATTATAGACATATGGAAGAGGTGAGGGAAATGAGTTTATATAAAATCGACGACGTAGCCAAGGAATGCGGTTTGACCAAGCGAACCATTCGGTATTATGAAGAGATTGGTGTCATGCCTTCACCTCAGCGGACAGATGGCGGTACGCGGTTGTACACTCGGGAGGATATCGATTATCTGAAGAAGGTGGTTCGCGCCAAAGAGGTACTTGGATTCTCCCTTCAGGAGTTACATACCTATGTGGCAACGGCAGATGCCTTGAACGAACAACGTTTTGACTACCAGCAGACGACCGAAGTAAGAGAACGGATCGAGAAACTCACCGCGATGGAAACAACGCTGGATGGTCAGTTGCAACTGATTAAGCAGAAACTTCAGAGCATACATGCCGTACAGACTGAACTGGAAGAGCTGCGTGAACGCGTTCGGAGTGGTATTCAGAAGTTACAGGCACATGATCCGCAGGGTGATGAAGACGGCTAACCGAATTAACATCTAATGTTTAATAACAAAACTGTATACACATAATCGCTACATGGAGTGAGCACCATAGTACCTGTGGCGATCCTGTACAAACACCGGATGTTTCGGTGTCATTTGTGCCGTTTTGTTACCTCTATTCATGAAAATGAACGCGATATTTTCATCGTTTTCACTGCTATTTTCAAATAAAAAGTTTCACCACATAAATTATTCACAGGAGGAATTACGTATGAAAAGAGAGCCATCATTACCGGACGAATTGCCGTCATCACGTGGGGGCTTACTGTCTCAACCGCGAGCGGTATGGGCGGTTGCCTTTGCATGTATCATATCCTTTATGGGTCTGGGTCTGGTTGACCCGATTCTGCCCGCAATTGCAGATCAGCTGCATGCATCGAAAAGCCAGGTGTCACTGCTATTTACCAGTTATAACGCTGTAACCGGGGTAGCGATGTTGATTACAGGGGTCGTATCCAGCCGGATTGGTGTGAAGTGGACGCTGCTTAGCGGTATATTGTTGATTATTATCTTCTCATTCCTCGGCGGTACCTCAGACACGGTAGGTGCACTGGTTGGTTACCGTGGCGGTTGGGGGCTTGGTAATGCCTTGTTCATCGCAACGGCGTTATCTGCCATTGTGGGACTGTCCACGTCGGGGACAGCCAAAGCGATTATTTTGTACGAAGCAGCACTTGGTCTTGGGATTGCGGTTGGACCGCTGCTTGGTGGTGAACTAGGTTCCATCTCTTGGCGTGGCCCGTTCTATGGGGTGGCTGTCCTGATGGCGATTGCCTTTCTAAGCGTTACATTTATGCTGCCCAAAATGGCTAAACCGAAAACACGCAGCTCTTTGTCCGATCCGTTCAAAGCATTAAGTTATCCTTCATTGAAAACATTGGCGATTACCGCCTTCCTGTATAACTTTGGTTTCTTTACCTTGATGGCTTATTCGCCATATGTCATGAATCTGGATGAGCACGGCTTGGGTTATGTATTCTTTGGCTGGGGACTGATGCTGGCAATTACGTCGGTATTCGTCGCACCAAGACTGCAACGCCGATTCGGTTCGGTGCCGTCCATGAGTGTCATGCTTACATTGTTCGCGATTGATCTGGTTGTTATGGCAGTCGGTACTGTGATGGGTTCACCAACTACGGTTATTGTGGCCGTCATTGTAGCAGGGATCTTCCTTGGGATTAACAATACGTTGATTACAACGGCTGTTATGGAAGCTGCACCTGTGGAGCGTTCTGTTGCTTCTGCTGCATACAGCTTTGTTCGTTTCCTGGGTGGTGCACTTGCTCCATGGCTTGCAGGTAAATTGTCCGAGTGGTTCCTGCCGGAAACGCCGTTTTATTTTGGCGCATTAATGGTTCTGATTGGTGTCGTGGTACTGCTGGTACGCCGTCATCATCTGCGGGATATCGATTCCGCCATTACATCTCATTAATTCACAGGAGGAATTGCAATGCTGAAACATATATTGGTTGCTGTTGATGGTTCGGATCATGCGCAGGTGATCCCGTTAATGAGATCTGCCGTGTGGGGCGCGAACGAGATTGTGGAATGATCGTGATGGGTACAGGTGGGAAAGGCATGCTCGCAGAGATGATCGTGGGCAGTGTCAGCCATGGCGTGTTAAAACATGCAGAGTGCCCCGTCCTGACGGTTAAATAGGTTGTGAAATCCTTTATAATGCAATAGCTCAAGATCGCGACAATGGCTCATCAGGTACGTTACAAGCTATGATTGCCGAATATCGTAGTGGGTTGATGGCACGGAAATAGTGTATAAATAGATTAAGTTCAATAGGCTCGAAAAGGATGGAGGATGCAGCATATGAAAAAACAACATCTGTTTATCGGGGGCAAACCGACCGAATCCGTAGATTATAAAATGCTTCAAGCACCATACTCCGGGGAAACGCTGGCAGAAGTCTCTTCGGCTTCAGCCGAGGAAGCGGAGGCTGCCGTTGCAGCTGCGGTTCAAGCCGGGAAGGCAATGCGCCAGATGCCTGCACATCAGCGTGCAGATATTCTGTACAAGTTGTCCTCCATGCTTGAAGAACGCAAAGAAGAAGCAGCGCGAATCATTGCGCTTGAAGCGGCAAAGCCAATTACCGCAGCACTGGCAGAGGTTGACCGGACGGTGGAAACATATCGTTTTGCCGCTGAGGAAGCCAAGCGGCTGACCGGAGAGACGGTTCCGATGGATGCAGCCAAAGGTGGAGAAGGGCGCATCGGATATACGATGCGGCAACCTCTAGGTGTCATCGGTGCGATTACACCGTTTAATTTTCCAATGAACCTGGTAGCCCACAAGGTAGGTCCAGCGCTGGCAGCAGGCAATACGATTGTTCTCAAACCTGCGGAGCAGACGCCTCTGTCTTCCTATTACATCGCTAATCTGCTTCAGGAAGCCGGGTTGCCGGATGGTGTACTGAACGTGGTGAGCGGTGATGGCAAAACGATTGGTGATGTGCTTGTGGAGCACCCCCGTGTTGCTCATATTACGTTTACAGGCAGTCCAGCGGTAGGGACGAGCATTCGTAGCAAAGCAGGACTCAAACGCGTGACATTGGAGCTAGGGTCGAATGCAGCGGTGATCGTGGATAAGGACGCAGATCTGGACAAAGTGATTCCTCGATGTGTGACCGGAGCTTTCACGTATCAGGGACAGGTATGTATCTCGCTACAGCGAATCTACGTACATCGTGACATCACGGAAGAATTCATCCGGCGTTTCGCTGAAGCTGCCAAACAAGTGGTGGTCGGAGACCCGCTGAGCCCGGATACGGTGGTCTCTGCGCTGATTACTTCCAAGGATGTACAGCGTACACTCGATTGGATTGAAGAAGCCAAACAGGCAGGAGCTGAGGTGGTAGCAGGCGGTCAAGCTGAAGGAGGCATTCTGCGTCCAACGGTACTGATTAACGTTCCGCATGATGCCAAGGTATCCTGTCAGGAAGTGTTTGCACCCATCGTTGTGATCAATACGATAGATTCCGTTGAAGAGGGTATTGAACATGTTAACGATTCGATATACGGGCTTCAGGCAGGCGTATTTACAAACGATATCCATACCGCCCTCCATGCTGTCGATCAGATCGAAGCAGGCGGAGTTATGATTAACGATATTCCGACGTTCCGAGTGGATCACATGCCCTATGGCGGGGTGAAACAAAGTGGGATTGGGCGTGAAGGCGTAAAATATGCTGTAGAGGAAATGACGGAATTGAAGTTTGTTATGTTTAATAAAGGGTGATTTTCTTCCATTCTTTACTCAATATACCGTATGCCAATGAAAACATAACCACACACCTCCTGTGCCAGAATAATGGCACAGGTTTTTTTTATATGAAGATCATGGAAAAAGTTTCAAAAATACATGCGGATTCTTCACTGACTGCGGGTTCACATCTGATGAGACGGGTATAACATAGTTAACATACCGCAACATAACTGACTAAACGCCGTTCATATCACCGAAGCATGATGTACCCATCCAGAGCACGAGCGGAATGAAGCGGTACAGCATTGCCGAAAGTCTTATATTCTCTCACTATTCAAATAAAATGCAGTATGAATTAAGCCTGAACTCTGGAGTTGCAGGACAGGCAGGAGGTGTATTCAAATGGCGTATTCCATGGTGGACGTATCGGGAATGTCAGGCGTAAGTCTGAACGAACTGAGCCAGTATGCAGAGACAGGTCTTCTGAATCCGGCCTTTGGGGATGTAGATGAGGACATCTATTATGAAAAGCAGGAATTGCTAAGACTCCAGCAAATCCTTTTCTGTAAGGAAGTGGGTATGAAGGAGAATGAGATTGCCCCGATGCTCCGGGATAATCCCCAGGATGTCATACGCATCATGAAGCAGCATCGGATTGACATGCTGGAGAAGGCACTCCGTCTGCATGGATTGATTCAGACACTGGACAAAACGATCTCTCATTTGCAAGGTGAACAGGAACTTGATGAACATGAGCTGTATATCGGTTTTGTAAATAAGGGGCGTCACCAGTTGCTGAATGAATCGGGTTCTGACCCTGTAGTCAATAATGATATGTACCATGTGCAGACAGAGGGTGTTCAGAGGTCCGACATCCAATCTTCCAATTCATCCACATTACCTGAACATCAGGAGTTGAAGTCAAAAGAAGATTATCTGGATTCCCAGGCGAGAATTGACCAGGTTCATCTGGACTTGCAACAGGCCATTGAGGATGGATTGGAACCCGGTAGTGCAAAAGTACAACGGATTATTGGCAGGCATCTTGAATGGATCAAAGGTTATTATACACCCACCGCTGAGATCTATCGGGATTTGGCCAATCTGTATGTAGAGCATAAAAATTTCCGTCAGATGTATGATGGTTATCACCCGAAATTGGCTGAATTCCTGCGGGATGGGATGATGATTAAAGCGGAACATGATTTATCCTAGATGCATAAAGTAACATGGGCGAGCAAGAACATGGGTGTGAATCATAAAGGATAACAAAGAGCGCAGACCTCTGAGAGGACTGCGCTCTTTGTTATTACGGGTTCTTCATCATCGTGTGTGATGAGACTCCGATCCTCTTGTTCATCATTTCCTAAAGGGGTATGGTTGCTTCCAACTGCTCTGTGAGCAGGCTTACGGCTTTCTCCAGGAAGACGCGGTCTTCGTCGTCAAAACGATTTTTGATCGGGCTGTCGATATCCAGCACCCCGTACAGTTCGCCGTTTTTGATAATCGGTACGACAATCTCACTGTTCGATGCTGCATCACAGGCAATGTGGCCTGGGAAGGCATGAACATCGTCAACGACCAGGGTACGTTTTTCCGCAGCAGATGTGCCACATACACCACGTCCCAATGGAATTCGGATACAGGCAGGCAGTCCTTGGAATGGCCCGAGGACCAGTTCTTTTCCATCATACAGATAGAAGCCGACCCAATTGGTGTCGGTCATAAATACATTGAGCAGCGCAGCAGCGTTCGCCAGATTGGCAATCGCACTAGGTTCATCGCGGATCAGAGCACTTAACTGTCCCAGGACGGCGGTGTGCTGCTCACTTCGTGTTCCTTCATAGGAAACAGCTTGAAACATGGTAAATCACCCTCCCGAGCAAAATGGTACTTATTTTCAAGATAGTGCAGAGGATGCGGTTAGTCAAGCGGAGGATTTCGGAAAGGGAAGGGAATACCTGAAGAATCCTCCTGTTTCTCAGCTTCTTACGTGGGGTAAATACTTAGCAACCACGGAGGGCTATAACCCGGGAAGGAGCTTGGCTTATGCATGCAGAGGTACAGAATCTTTTTGTACGGATTCATCTACTATATTTCGCGCAAAATCAGGATTTGAACGTTAGCGAGGCACTGCCCCTATTGGAAGAACGGGGATATCGCGTTGGAGAACGGGAGATCAAGCAGGAGCTTGAACACCTGACACAGGAGAATTTCCTGACCGCCCACGGGGACCAATGGAGCCTAACCGGGACTGGCATCGAAGAATTCAAGGAAATCACGGCTGTGTTTGGCCGGGTTAGCGATGAATTACTGGGGAAGGGCAAGAAAACGTCCAAAGCTTAAAATTCATTGGACAAGCCATGATTCCGTAATTCACTCAAACTTTGAATTGTTCCATACGTACAACAAGACCGGGAGCGAAATTGGCCCGGTTTTTTGACGTGTGTCCATGACTGAATAGTTGCCATTCGGCGCAGGTTATGATTAGATGACTAGTGAATATTATGGTCTGCGGAGATAGATCGGATCGGAGTGTCTTTATATGTATAAATGCAAAGGAAGAATTCCCGAAATGGAGACTGCGCGGCTTCGTCTGCGTAAAATGCGTCGCCGGGATGCGGCCCAGATGTTCGCATGCTGGTCAGATCGGGAGGTGACCCGTTACATGAATCTTGCGCCCATGATTGGGACAAGCGAAGCGGCAGACATGATTGGACTGCTCAACCAAATGGCAGGAGAAGAGGATGCGATCCGGTGGGGGATCGAACTCAAAGAAACAGGCAAGCTCATTGGCAGCTGTGGCTTTAACACATGGCAGCTTGAAGGCGCATTCCGGGGTGAGATCGGTTATGAGCTAGGACGTGACTATTGGCGCCACGGTTATATGACGGAGGCTTTCTCGGCATTGCTGCCCTTCGGGTATGAGACCATGGGTCTTAATCGAATTGAAGCGCTGGTTGATCCGCGTAATCTGGCTTCCGGCGAGTTCTTGACAAACCGTGGCTTCACGCGAGAAGGGTTGCTACGACAGGTGCAACATACGTCCACTGGATACAAGGATATGGTGATGTATTCGATGCTGTATGATGAGTTCCTTCGTAAGAAAGGTAAATAAAAGAGACAATAGATAATTGCTTTTAAATTACACGTAAACGAAGAAACAGAACAAAGCTGGAGAAGCGAAGCGTTCGCCTTTAAAGCTTTCTGAAAGAAAGCTACATCGGAAGCATACGCTATCACCGGATTTCTCCTTTAGAGAGGAGAAGAAAAAATCTGGGGATAACAGCGGTTGGAAGCTTGTTCTGGTTCGTAGTAGATGTGTAAATTAACGTACCAATTATATAGAGAAACGAAGAGAGAAGGGTTTGTGT
This sequence comes from Paenibacillus sp. AGC31, assembly GCF_057334655.1. Lineage (NCBI taxonomy): Bacteria > Bacillati > Bacillota > Bacilli > Caryophanales > Paenibacillaceae > Paenibacillus > Paenibacillus sp. AGC31. The sequence continues at coordinate 91,909 of NZ_JBHFJH010000042.1, read as the reverse complement.
GAATGCAACTGGAGGTTTAAAGCGCAGTTTCATCTTGACGGGGCTGCTGCTCGCGACATTTCTGTCAGCGATTGAAGGCACCGTAATTGGTCCGGCAGGGCCGACCATTGTCAGTGAGCTGGGGAGTGTACAGTTGCTGAGCTGGATTTTCACCGCATATCTGTTAACGATGGCTGTGAGTACGCCCATTTTCGGCAAAATCAGTGACTTGTATGGACGAAAGCCTGTATTTCTGATTGGCTGTGCCTTATTTTTACTGGGTTCACTCTTGTGCTGTCTGTCGCAGAACATGGAGCAGTTGATTATTTTTCGTGCTATTCAAGGGATTGGTGCGGGTGCGGTAGTTCCTGTTACATTTACGATTATTGGGGATATCTACGCCATTGAAGAACGTGGCAAAATCCAGGGCTGGATTAGCTCCGTGTGGGGTATTTCCTCTCTGGCTGGACCGCTGCTTGGCGGTTATTTTGTTGATAATCTGGGCTGGCAGTGGATCTTTGGTTTTAATGTGCCGTTTGGTCTGCTTGCGATGTGGTTTGTATTTCGTTATCTGAAGGAAGATATCTCGCCGCGTACGGCCAAAATTGATTATGTCGGTGCACTGACCTTCACGGTGGGCATTACGGCGTTGTTGTTCGTCCTGTCGGCGGGTGGGCAGTATTATGCCTGGAGTTCTCCGTTGATTGTTGTGCTGAGTGTGGTCGCCGCTCTGTTTATCATTTTATTTTTCGTGGTGGAAAAAAGAGCTCAGGCCCCAATGGTTCCACTACATTTGTTCCGAATACGGGACATCCGTGTGGCGAATATCGCCGGACTGCTGACCAGTACTTTGATGATCGGCCTGACCAGTTATTTGCCGCTCTGGGTGCAGGGGGTTCGGGGAGGTAATGCGACGGAATCCGGGCTGCTGCTCGCGCCGATGTCAGTGGGCTGGCTCATTGGTAGTGTGATGGCAGGCCGCCTATTGATGAAAATTGGATCACGTATGACCGCATTGATTGGATTAACCGGAATTGCGATCGGGTCGGGTGGACTCTTTCTGGTGGGTGGGACATCCCCACAGGCTGTGCTATTTATATTGACCTTTATTTATGGTCTCGGCTTCGGATTTGCGTTTACGATCTTCACCATTATTGCGCAGTCTTCTGTAGGGTATAAGGAGCGTGGCTCCTCAACCGCGCTGCATACGTTCATGCGTACATTGGGACAGACGATTGGTGCAGCGGCTTTTGGTACCTGGTTGAACTATCGGATCTCCACGTTATCGAATGAACAGAATCTGGCGGAGGCTGGAATATCGGAGAATGATCTGAATGAACTGCTCGCACCACATACGGATGCAGCGCTATCGGATGATAAATGGGCATTGCTGCGTAACGTGCTGGAAGGAAGCCTGCATTCCCTGTTTGTCATTATGTTTGTCATTGCACTGGTCTCGTGGGTAACGACGCTTGCTCTACGCAAACGTTTAATTGTACCCGAAGATGCAGATGCTCCACCGCAGCCACAAGGCTCAAAGTAAAAGTGGATGTATACGAAAAACCGGATTCGCCGATGTCAGGCAAATCCGGTTTTTTTTGTTGGCACATGTGCAGTGGACTAGAGTGCATCTTCCAACTCAGGCAAGTGATATCTTATTTGACCTTCTGCTCCTCTTTTTAAATTGTAAGGAACATGAGACACGTTATTTCCCGAAATCACCTGAAAACACGTTGTATAAGGCTGTTTATTCAAAGATAGCGTGTGTCAGATTCTTTAAAATGCTCCGAGTACTTCAAACCCCTGAATAAGACGTCACAGGTTCGTTAGCGCTCCCGCTTCATATCTGCTCCAGAACATTCAGTTACGTTATGGCTTTCGGCAGGTTTGAGGATACGCTCTAGCTGCTTGCTGATAAACGGTCTGCGGAATGTGCAAGCCTTCCCAAGAGTTCGGACAGCAATTCCTTGTCTTCCTCGCTCAGTCCGCTGACCGCACGATCAATCTTCAACGCATAGCCTGGATAGATGTCATCCATGGTACGCTGTCCTTCTTCGGTCAATTCCACAAAGATGATACGTCTGTCTTGCGGACAATGTTTGCGGTGTAACAATCCTTTTTGCTCCAGCTTATCGATCACATAGGTCACATTACCACTTTGCAGCAGAAGTTGTGCGCCAACCTGTTGAATCGGCTGAGCTCCTTTCATATATAACACTTCGAGCACCCCGTATGCGGTGGGGTTGAAGCCATGCACTTTGCTTCCGGATACAGCGTGTTCATTCACGCTCTTGAATGTCTGGGCCAAGGTGCGGTACAGATGAAGTGAACGTTCGGTTCCGATTTCTTGTAATTCCAGCATGCTGATCCCGCCTTTTCAGATTAGTTTTATAAGTTGAAATGATGAAGAGGGGTCCTCTCCGTTATGCTGTTCATGTAAAAGAGTATTTCAACTTATATAAGTTGGTTAGTTATGTTTGACGATTCAGGTTGTCGCCATGGTTTAATTGTAAACTTCTATTTCTACGAAAAACATGCGATATGTCACAAGATTTGCATTTTTAGCATTTAAAATTTGATCATTCATCATGCTGAAAAATCATCCTTCAGATGTCGCTTTTTCTCCGCCTCTGGCAGGAGGTCGAGTCAAGGGCTGCTCTATATAATGAGTTCATACTATGAATTGGAAGATAATGGAGGAGAAGAAGGATGACAAGTGATTTAACGTTTGAAGGACAACGACCACTGAAGAATAACCGATCTTTTGTAACATTGATGGTGGCACAGGCCATTTCCAATCTGGGTGATTGGCTGCATCTGCTCGCAATACTGACCCTCGTGGGTATCCGCTGGAATGCAACGCCATGGGAGATTACATTTGTCACACTTTCCGCAGCAATACCCATTCTGTTAACAGGGCCATTCGCAGGCACACTTGCAGATCGCCTGAACCGAAAATGGCTGATGATTGTAGCCGATGGTGCACGGATCATCATCGTGGGTGCGTTAATTTTTGCTGACCAGATCTGGCACATCTACATACTGCTGGTCCTCAAATCCCTGTTCGATGTCATGTTCTCTCCGGCCAAAAACGGAAAGCTGAAGGAGATTGTACCTCACGAACAACTTGCGCAAGCTGTATCCATCAGCTCGATCATTGAACAGATGTCCAAAATTATTGGTCCAGCGCTTGGTGGACTGCTGGTAGCCGCTTTTGGCATCACCTGGTGTTTTGTTATCGATTCAGCGTCTTTTTTGATCTCCGGCATCATTTTATTGTGGATTCCTGGAACTCGGGTGATCCAATCTGCAATTCATAACGTAACAGAAGTAGAGGAAGAGACAGCTGGGGGTGTTCGTAACCGCTCAAAAGGCTCTTTTTGGAAGGAAACACAGGAGGGCATTCGCATGCTCGCATCTCTCCCTCACGTAGGAACGTCTCTGATTTTGCTTGCTTCAGCCATACTTTTTCTGCAATTTGCCGATTCACAGACTGTGGTGTTATTCAGACAACTTCCCGGAATTTCAAGTGATCTACTGGGATGGTGCGTGGCAGCAAGTGGTGTAGGTACATTAATTGCAGCGATGAGTGTACGGAAGTGGAAGCATGCAGGGCATATTTTGAAAATGGGTCTGGGTACCATACTCATGGGTCTGGTTATCGGCGGAGCCGGAGTTATTGTTGGGGTTTGGCCGCACGCCGGGCTAGGTGCCAATCTGTTGTTAGTATCCCTCTTTGCCCTGGCAGGTGTCGGAATTGGGTTTGCGATTGTACCCTTTCAGATCCTGTTGCAGGAACAGACACCTGAGGCGATGACAGGCAGGGTATTTGGAACGGTAGGCAGCGCGATGACTGCCAGTAATATTATGGGCCCGGTGGTAGGCGGATTTATGGTCACCTCATTTGGTGTAGTGCCGGCTTTTGTCTGTTCAGGCATTTTGATGACCCTGCTTGGTTTGATTTATTTGATGAAACGCAATGGGGAAAAAGCCGATCTGAATGGTTCCATTGCAGCCAAAACAATGATTGCAGGCGACTAAAAACAGGCCGGATCTGCTCAGGTTAGAACAGTTGAAATGAAGGTTTGAATTTACTTCAAATTTTAAGTTTTTGATTAAAAAGCGTTTGAGTAAACGCCTTCACGTTTAATGAGGAACAGGCAGAAATCCCTGTATTCTAATTATTCCTAGGGGAAAACTCATATGCCTTGTCCCACCAACGCATTTGCGGAAAGGGGGTGAAGCAACTTGAATGTAAAGTTACCAAAATCGATTGTACGTCTGGGAAGCATACCACTGGTTATACTCGCCGGGACTTTGATGCTGGGGTTTGGAACGTCACAAGTGTATGCGGATGATGCTCAGGTATCTTCGGATAAACCGTCCAGCGGATTGTCGCTGAATTTGTTTTCACGTGATTCGGATGGCGGGTTGAACCTGACTCCGTCGGTATCGGTATCCACACCACTACTGAATGTTGAAGTTCCGTCGATCAAAGCGAATGAATCGACAGGTAAGCTGAGTGTATCTGAGCTGAAAGTAGATACAACGCTTGGATCGGCCGGAACATCAGAGATTGGGATTGATGCGAAGAAGGGAACCGTCGAACTGCCGTCTGTACAGGCGGATACACCGGTGATCAAAGCCGATGTATCAAGCAGTCAGGTGAACCTCAACGAAGGTACTGCTTCCTTGCCTGGTGTTACCGCAGAGGTACCCGAGGTGATCAAGGCAGAGACGTCTGCTGTGAAAACAGACCTTCGGCAGGGCAAGGTTGAATTACCTTCGGTTAAGGTGGATGTGCCTGAGGTTACTTCCATCAATATCTCTTCATCCCGAGTGGATCTGAGTAAGAGAAATGTCCAGCTTCCTTCTGTGAGAGCAGAAGTTCCAGTTGTAGACGTGACCGCTGAACTCAATCCTGATCAGGAAAAGGTGGATATTCCAAGTGTGAAGCCGGAACCGCCTGTAGTCACTCCGGAAAAGCCGACGGTTGTCAAAACACCGAATGTTGAAACTTCCAATACGAGTGCACTCGCAGATCCTGTTTCACCACAGAACACCGAGGAAGGACAGGACGCAGTACAGGTTACGGGCAAAGTGGTGGAGGTCACCACGGAACCAGAAGTAAGTCCAGAACAACCTGCTGTCCCGCAGGCATTGCCTGTGGAAGGAACCAATCTGACGCAGGATTCCGATGTTAATGCAGGTTTGCCAGATAACGAGTTATTCCTCGTAGATCAGACATCTGCTGAACCAGCTTTCACTGAACAAGTGCAGAGTAACCAGGAAGCCAATCTGAAACAAGATGATGCTGATGCAACATCTCCATTGCAGCCTCGCACAGAACGACCAACCAGTTGGTCTGTTGCAGCAACTTCTCCCGGAGTAGCTAATGCTTCAGCAGGGACAAGCTCCGGTTCGTCCGGTGTAACTGGAGGTGGAGCAACCGCTCCAGCCGCTGCACTTCCGGGAGCAACAACGGGTCTGGTTACGCCAGATTACGATTATGCCTTCCGAATGGAACGGCTCGATGGGTTCAGTCAATGGTCACAGGCACCGCCTGGGCGGCCACCGCAATATACCTCTTTCTCTTAGGCAACAATGGCGTTAATTCAACCAAAATTGAGAAGGAGTGTATATCATCATGAAAAAAGTGAATCGTTGGGTAAAATTGTCGGTATTGTCGGGTACGTTGGTGGCTGGATTGCTGGGGGCTTCGCAGGCAACTTACGCAGATAGCTATAGCAATAACAGCAGTGGTAATCTGGATCTAAATGCAGGTTTGCGCCTGGAGCTGGGATCTCTTCTGTCAGGACACCGTGACACAGGTCACGAGAACTATGGTAGTTACGGAGGTTCATCCAGTGCAACTGGAGCATTGAATCTGGATCTTGGCCTTAACGCCGGCTTATCTTCCGAGAGTATGAACCGTTACAATGATCGTTCTTCCGACCACACAGTTGAGCGTAGTAATTCTGGCAAGCTGGGCCTTGGCCTGAATGCCAATGTGTTGGGAGAAGGTACAACGATGAGCGACTATTCACGAGGCGGCGATGATCGGAACGTAAACAGCAGCTATGAGAGTGAAAGTCGTGGAGCGCTGGGTCTCGGTCTGAACGTAAATGCCGAAGGGGAGAGTGCAACGATGGCTCAATCCGAACGCACTAACAGCGTGAAAGACGGTGAGCGTAACACGAACAGTAGCTACGTGAGCGAAAGCCGCGGCGCACTGGATCTGGGTCTGAACGTAAATGCCGAAGGGGAGAGTGCAACGATGGCTCAATCCGAACGCACTAACAGCGTTAATGATCGTGAGCGTACCGTGAACAGCAACTACGCAAACGAAAGCCGTGGCGCATTGGATCTGGGTCTGAACGCGAAAGCCGAAGGAGAGAGTGCAACGATGGCTCAATCCGAACGCAACAACAGCGTGAAAGACAGCGAGCGTACTGTGAACAGCAACTACGCAAACGAAAGCCGTGGCGCATTGGATCTGGGTCTGAACGCGAAAGCCGAAGGAAAGAGTGCAACAATGGCTCAATCCGAACGTACTAACAGCGTGAAAGACAGTGAGCGTAACGTGAACAGTAGCTACGCGAGCGAAAGTCGTGGCGCACTGGATCTGGGTCTGAACGTGAATGCCGAAGGAGAGAGTGCAACGATGGCTCAATCTGAACGCACTAACAGCGTGAAAGACAGCGAGCGTACCGTGAACAGTAGCTACGCGAGCGAAAGTCGTGGCGCACTGGATCTGGGTCTGAACGTGAATGCCGAAGGAGAGAGAGCAACAATGGCTCAATCCGAACGCACTAACAGCGTGAAAGACGGTGAACGTAACGTGAACAGTAGCTACGCGAGCGAAAGCCGCGGCGCACTGGATCTGGGTCTGAACGCGAAAGCGGAAGGAGAGAGTGCAACAGTAGCTCAATCCGAACGCAACAATAGCGTGAACAGCAGTTATGCAAACGAAAGTCGTGGCGCTTTGGATCTGGATCTGGATCTGAATGTGAATGCAGATGCAGAGAGTGAAACTACTTCTGTGGTGGAGACAAATCGGTAATATGAGATTTTCATTGTAATATGAAGAAGCAGGGGATCCGGAACCCCTGCTTCTTTTTTGCATTTATAAGACATATGAGCTAGCGTTCTTCTGAATGTTCTTCTAATAAGCGTACTATCTTTTCAAATGTATACTCGCCTTCGGCAATCTTGACCATAAATTCAACGGCATATTTACGTTCCATCTGCAAATGGTAGCCATTCACTCGCAGAAAGGACTTGGTTACAAGATAAGCTGTACGTTTATTTCCGTTATAGAAACAGTGGTTTTTAACCAATGACTCTAATAAGGCAGTAGCTTTATCAAATATGGAAGGGTAGGCATCCTCTCCAAACAAACTTTGGAGAGGTCTATTTATCGCAGAATCCAACAAAGCAGAATCCTTAACCCCAGCTTGTGCTGTATCATTCATCTTCTTCATCATAAAATGGTGAGCGGCTACTACTTCTTCAATGGTAAGGAATATGGTCATCTTAACGATCCCTTAAATCATTAAGGATATCCTCATCTTCTTCGAAAACGTCGAAGAAAGCTTCCAGTACTTCGGGTCTTACATTTTCGGGTATTTTCATTTGTTTAACCTTTTTTAGTACAATTTCTCCCTGACTGTTTTCAATAAATTCAATCTCATCGCCCTGAGAAACATGGAGCTTATCAATTAAAACCTTGGGCAAGCTAATGCCCAAGCTGTTTCCCATTTTGCCTATTTTGCGAGAAAGAATTTTTCTTTTGGAATGCTCTTCTTTCATCTGAGCCCCACCATTCATGATATATTCCTCCTATAGTATGATCCAACTTATGAAAGTAATACATTTGTATGTATTAATGTTAGTATGTAATAACATTATAACATGGTTTGTACTTCAAAATGCTCAGAATGATCAAACAAACAGCCCACAACTCGATTACAATAAAACATAAAGAGTGAAATAAACGCCTGATCAGAACAGGGAGTGAATGATATGGGAACGGAATATAACAGTACAGCCGTACAGGAGTCCATATTGGACGTACATATTACAGAGGCAGGATACGAGCCGGGACAATCAACCATACGCAATATTCGAATGAACGTGGCGCGAGGAGAGCTGGTGGGTATTATCGGACCGAATGGTGCAGGCAAAAGTACCACGATTAAAACGCTGCTGGGTCTGCTGGAACATGCCAAGTATGAGGTGACGATTGGGGGAGAGGGTCGCTATGCCTATATCCCGGAGCAACCGGTTTTTTACGAATACATGACCTTGTGGGAACATCTTGATCTGGCCGCAGCGGCGTATGAAATGGAGGAAGAAGCTTTTGTTGCCCGAGCGGAGGAACTGTTGGTTCGTTTCGGTATGGACCATGTTCGGAATGATCTTCCAGCCAGTTTCTCAAAGGGCATGCGTCAGAAAATGATGTTGATGATCGGATTTCTGTCTTCGCCGGATATCTATATTGTGGACGAGCCGTTCATCGGACTGGACCCTCGTGCAACCAAGGATTTTCTAAAATTACTTGATGATGAACGTCGCCGCGGCGCGGGTGTGCTTATGTCTACGCATGTACTGGATACCGCTGAACGAATCTGCGACCGGTTTATTCTGATTGCTTCGGGCAGATCGGCTGCCGAGGGAACATTGGATGAGATCCGTGAAGCAGCAGGATTGCCGGAAGCCTCTTTGTTTGACTGTTTTGATGTACTGGCGTCTTAGATAGAGAGAGGGTGAGAGAGAATGGAGACTTCCCAGCGTTATACCCCACTTCGTTTATACAGACGAAGACGCAAAGAACATTTCAGGGAACAGATGAAAAATCTCAGACTCGTCGTGGATTGGACCGTATGGGTATATTTGCTTGTTCCGGGTCTGCTCTATCTGATTGGATGGTACACGAGTCTGTGGACCAAACCACTGCCTGCATGGGCGACAGGATTACCGCTCCCCGTACTGACTGGGCTGATTGACGTCGTTATGCTTACCGGTGGTGTGTTGATATTTGTGGAGGAAGCGGATGTATTATTTTTGAAATCAAGGCCGTTGTGGATGCGCACGTTAATGAGGCAAGGACTCTACCGGTCCTGTCTGCAACATCTGGGCAAAATGATCCTGATTACAGCGCTGACTGCTCCCCTATGGTCCCATGTCTATGAGATGTCGAATCTCCAGATTACACTTATGGCTGTCTGGTTTGGTGCAGTAGCTTCATTCCAAGCCATAACACTACATATGACAAAGGTCCGACATACAGGATGGCGACGCTGGATTCAGATGATCCCTCTCGTCATTGGCATGGGTTACATGACCATTCATGCGACATCATGGATGCATGGACAGACGTGGAAAATCAGTTTTGGAATCGTAATTATCATGCTTCTTCTAATTACAGTTGGACAGATGAGGCTGTTGATGAAGGGAACGTTTGAAGGGGATCTGCGGGAGGATCTGCGGAGCAGGCTGCAACTTACAGCTCTAATGTTAAGTCGGGCGGTGAGCAAGCCGAAAGCCCCACGAACACGATCCATCATTTTCCGGAAACCGCGTAAACTGTTACGCAATCGTTCTATCGCGAATCGGACAGCGGAGATTGCATTCAAGGCATTTTTCCGGAACTCGGCCACGATGAAATTGTATCTGCAGCTTGGAGGACTATCCATCGCAGCTGTTGCATTGCCACCTTTTCCGGTCAATATCATCGTGTGTGCGTTATTAATCATCATGTTGACGGTGATGTTTTATCGTTCCTGGGATGTTTTTGCCACGTCCGACTATGTTCAGCTTATAACATATGACTCGGAGGCGCTGCATCTTGCAGGTTCAATGATGGTTCGGATGTTGTTTGTCCCCATTGGTATTCTTATGGGATTCACGCTGGGATTGGCCTGGCTCGGCTGGATCGTCGGTATTCTGACAGCTGCAGGTGCGGTGGCCTTCGGACTTTGTGTCTTATCTATTGCCGGATGGGTTCGACTTACTCGAGCCTAGGACGTGTCTCAAAAACTCGCTGAAGTTCATCTTTACCGCCTTTTCGCCCCATGCTGTGTCACTTTCCCTTGACGTGCCCCGGCACGCCTTCGGAAAACTTCCTTGCTTGGAACGAAAATTCGGCAAAATCTGATTCCTTCGGAGTTTTCAGACACGCCCTAAAAGAATTCCTTTGTATTTCCGAGCATATGACGCGCTATATCTGCCCATGCTATAGAAGAAGAAGCTCATCCCTGGATGATGAGAGATTAGCTGTAGCAAGGAGGAAGAGATGATGATGGATAATAGCGAACTACAGGTGCATTTCTCAGACGGTTCAGCGTTGAATGCAGCACGGGCAACCTTGGAGGAATTAGGGTATAAGCCTTATCAGTCTGGTCCGCTGGAATTGTACATCCCTACAGATCGCCAGGATCCTCAGTCAGCCGTAGAGATTGTACAGTCTCATGGAGGAAGTGCCGTATTTGCATCTCAAACGGAAGAGCTGGATCAGTTTCAGAATATCTCAATTCCGGCTCATCTCGTGAATGAGGACTGGAATGAGGGTTATGCGAGTGGAAACCAGGGGAGTCAGGCTGAGCAAGGTGCACATAATTATAGCGATGACCCAGCATACGATGACTCGGCTGATGGATTCTCAGGCAGCGTCAAAGCATAGAAGTATCACAAGCTAAGAGCAGTTCGAGTCATTTTTCTAAAATGGAACAATGCCCAAAAACCCCGATACTCCACAGATAGTGGATATCGGGGTTTTTGGCATCTGAGCTAATTCATTATCGGGTTAAAAGGTGTAATACCTAGTAATGAGAGTTCAAAAAGTTCGGTTTTCAGTACCGAGAAAATGGAATGAAGATAGAAATGGAGTAGCGGAGCGTAGGAAAACTACGTGAGCAACTAAAATGTTTCTGAAGGAAACATACTTCGTAAGCATCAACCTATTTCGGCTGAATTTCATATTCGATGCTGATGATGCCATTAGGCATGATTCGTAATCAAAAGCGGACTTTTTGAACAACCTCTATTATGATGTACCGTGTTTATATTCAGCCGCATGCATGCCAGCCGTATATCCCGTGGAGAAAGCAGCAGTGATATTATACCCTCCGGTGTAGCCGTGAATATCCAAAACTTCACCGCAGAAGAATAGTCCAGGCAGCAGCTTGGATTCCATTGTTTTTGGGTATATCTCCTTTAAGTGGATTCCTCCCCCAGTAACAAAGGCTTCTTTGAGCGATCTCGTTCCGTCTGCACGGAAGGTAAAAGCTTTCATTAGCCCACACAAGTCGCTTAACATACCTTTGGGAAAATGGTGGAACGTAAGGTCATCGCTGATCTCTGCCCGTTTCATCATTAAGGGAATCATGCGTTCAGGAACCCATGTTTTTAAAATGTTTTTGACAGCCTTGCGGGATTCTTGTTCCAATACCTGTTGCACCTGTGCTTCCAATGCACCCAAGGACAGCTCTGGGAACAGATCAATGCTCATAATGACCTGTGGGTTTCCAGACTTCATCTGAACCTTGCGGAGAAATTGGCTGCAACGCAGTGCGACGGGTCCGGATACTCCAAAATGCGTGAAGATCATATCCCCGCGATGGGAGATGACCGTTTTTCCTTTGGCATCCACTACGGATAGAGCGATATCCCTCAAAGACAAACCTTGCAGTTCTTTGGATTGAATCCAACTCTCCCCAGACACAATGGGCACTTCGGTTGGATATAACTCTGTAATGGTGTGACCCGCAGCCTCAGCCCAGGGATAACCGTCTCCGGTTGATCCGGTTTGGGGTACGGATTTGCCGCCGGTAGCGATGATGACAGAGCGCCCAAGAATGGTTTTACCTGATATCAATTTAACACCCTGTACCTGCTGACCGTTCTGAATAATTTCCTTGACCGGTTCTTTGGTGCGAATCTCAACGCCGAGGGAAACAATCTTTCCTACCAGCGCATCCACGACTGTTTTCGCTTTATCAGTTACAGGGAACATTCTGCCGTTGTCTTCTTCTTTCAGGGCAATTCCGAGATTTTCGAAGAAACGCATGATTCCCTGGTTGTCCAGATTTTGAAACGAACTATATAAAAAGCGTCCATTACCCGGAATATGTCGGATGAGTTCATCCGTTTCCTTGGCATTGGTTACATTGCATCGACCTCCGCCAGAGATGCCGAGTTTACGACCCAGTTGATCTCCTTTATCCAGCAGAAGCACAGAGGCTCCATGCTCGGCAGCAGCAACGCAAGCCATCAGGCCCGCAGATCCACCACCAATTACAATGACATCATACATATGTTATTACCCTCTTTTTTCATTGATTTTGTCTGTTTTACATAAACCGTGTCTACTCCTGGCTTTTTCTGAAATATAATGGAGTTATGAGTAGTTCTATTATGGAGTCTCAAGGGATATATTGTAATATACTGTCGCCTATGTTTTAATCAGAAATACATGAGGGAATGTGCAGGCAGAGGAGGAGATGGCATTGTGGTTGCGTTAAAGGACATTCTTTTACAAGTACTGCTGGCGGGGTCGGCGGTATACCTGATTCCCTTATTACATCTGGGGCTCTCTAAGCGGGCTGTGGCCAAGCTGGAACATGCCGGAATGATGCAGACCGTTTTTGCTGTGACGAGTGTCGCGAGTATGCTATTGTGTTTGCTGTTCGCGCTTCACGGGAGTCCATTGGCTGTACCCATATCACTAAGCATCGTACCTGTAATACTTGTTATTTTGTATTGTAAGTCCGTTATAGGCTTAACGCTGTCCATACTACATATTCTCTTCTATTTCCTTTTTGCGCATTCCTATGATCTGTACGGATTTCTCCTTCATACGGGTATTCTTCTCTATCCTATTGTATGGTTGTCTGCCAAACGATTCAAGCATAATACACCTTCGCGCAAAATGACGATCCTCATCATCCTGATTACAATGGAACTGGTTGTAACGAGTTTGTTATGGATCGCATCCCTCCAGAATGAATCCACGTACTCTGCGACCTACATAATACTTACAGCACTTGGGTATACCACTGGAGCCATTGTTGCGGGTAGTCTGAGTCTGCTATGGCTGGAACGGATGAAGCACTATCGCGGGCTGGAGCAGCATCTCTCGGAAGTCCACCATCGATACATAGCCGAAACGGAGAAACTTCATCAGATTCTGAACGCAGTGCCTCTCTCTATTGCCACCGTAGATAAACAAGGCACAGTGATATTTGTCAATGAGATGATGGAGCAAACCGCAAGGGAGCAGCTACCATGTACGTCCACGCCTGATCTCATTGGACAGCCTGCCAGTCAATTTGTTGAACAAGGTCAGGCGGACAAGATGGATAAAAGCATTCGCAGAGCCATCGTTCATGGTGAGATTAGTGGGTTGACTGTTCGTTACGGTGCACACGTATTTCAGTCCCGAACCGTACCGATTTATGCCTTTTCAACAGAGTCTGCGAGTGAAGTTACAGGAGCCATGCTGATCATTCAGGATATCACGGAGCTTGAGATGTTGCGAAGTGAACTGGATAATGTGGATCGTCTCAGTCTGGTGGGGCAGATGGCTGCAAGCATTACGCATGAGGTGCGTAATCCAATGGCGGTTGTGCGGGGTTTTCTTCAACTCATGCAGGAAAAGAGTCCTGACTCCCTCGATCACTATTACCGGATCGTTCTGGAAGAGCTGGACCGGGCGAATAGTATCATTAATGATTTTCTATCGCTGGCCCAGGATCGGATTGCGGAAAAAGAGGAATCCCAGCTGCATGATATCATTCATGAACTCAGTCCATTGTTGTGGGCCGATGCGAACCTGCGTGGTCAGAGTATTGAACTCATGCTGGACCATAATGTACCGAAGTTGCACCTTAATCCAAAGGAAATCAAACAGGTGGTACTCAATCTGGCCCGTAACGGGATGGAAGCCATGAATGAGAAGGGTGTGCTTACGCTGGAGACGCGGATAGTCGATGACAAAGTGGAACTGTGTGTACGTGACACAGGGCCTGGTCTACCCAGAGTGAAGAAGGAAAAGCTGTTTGAACCTTTCTATACCACAAAAGCCAAGGGAACCGGACTTGGATTGTCCATGTGCCTAAGTATTGTGGAACGACATAATGGAACCATTACTGTGGAATCGGAGGAAGGCCAGGGCACGACCTTCAAAGTGGCATTTGAACGTTAGTCATTCAGCATATTTTGCCAGACATTGAGACATAATATTATGGAAGAAGCCTTTCCGCAGGCGGTTTCTGAATCTTGCTTTCATTGCTTATGGATGTATAATAGGAATAGCACATCATTACATCCATAATGTTCGATATGAATGTAACGTTGTTTTGGAGAGTTTATTGGCCTTTAATTTTATCGAGATCATAGAACAACCATTTATAAGGAGTGAAACCGAATGTCGATGTCATTTGATCAATACATGAAAGATATGGTTCAACCGATGCGGGATGATTTAACTCGTCTAGGAATCCAGGAGTTGCGTACTCCTGAAGAAGTGGAAGCAAGTCTTCCTGATGCAAAAGGAACAGCGCTGGTTGTCATTAACTCTGTATGCGGATGTGCCGCAGGTCAATGTCGCCCAGGTGTGTCCCAAGCACTGCAGCACGATATTACACCGGATCACCTGTACACTGTATTTGCTGGTCAGGACAAAGAAGCAACTGCAAAAGCACGTGAATTCTTTGCACCGTATCCTCCATCTTCACCGTCCATCGCTCTGATGAAAGACGGCGAACTCGTTCACTTTATCGAGCGTCATCAAGTGGAAGACCGTTCTGCAGAGGATATTGCGGCAGATCTCAAAAGTGCATTTGACCGTTACTGCCGTTAATTCGCTCCAATAGAACGCCCCGCCCTTCGGATCACCGATGCCGGGGCGTTTCATTTTGGATAGATAAGGTTATTGAACCATTCGGACCTTTCAAGCTGGACATCAAATTTCATTCATTTAGAAACGGGGTGTGTGAACGATGAGTTTGCAACAACAGATCATCGCTGAATTGAAGGTTAAACCAAGCATTAATGAAGAAGAGGAAGTACGCAAGCGTGTTGATTTTCTGAAGACGTATGTGAAAAATGCGGGTGCCAAGGGTTTGCTGATCGCGATCAGCGGCGGTATTGACAGTGCAGTGGCTACGGCGCTTTGCAAAAAAGCGACGGACGAGCTTACGCAAGAGAACAACCAAGAGTACAAAACGCTTGGTGTGTTCCAACCTTATGGTGAACAATCCGATATCGACCACAGCTACGCTGTAGCCAAAGCATACGATCTGAAGCATGTCGTGGAAACCAATATCGAAGATGCAGTGAACGAGATTGCGCTGGAAGTGGAGCAAGGTTTCAAATCCTTGGGAAGCCCACGCCATATGACTCACCAAGGCAAAGGTAATGTCAAGGCGAGAACTCGTATGGTTATGCAATATGCGCTTTCGTTTGAAGAGAACCTGCTTGTTGTAGGTACGGATCATGCGTCCGAAGCCATCACGGGTTTCTATACCAAATGGGGCGACGGTGCTGTGGATATCACACCACTGAGCACTCTGAACAAACGTCAGGTACGCCAGCTGGCAGCATATCTGAATGTGCCACAGGCTATTTTGGACAAAGCACCATCGGCAGGACTGTGGGAAGGTCAGACGGACGAAGATGAGCTGGGAATTTCGTATGAAGCGAACAGTGACTATCTCGAAGGCAAACAGATCGATCCGGCTGCACAAGAGCGCCTCGAAGCGTTCTACAAGCGCACACATCACAAACGCAATGCCATTCCTGGTATCTAATACGGGTGGAAAAGCATGCTGGTTATAAGCTGTTAACACCAACATTGAAATAACGTCCCTTTAGGGAATGCAAAAAGAGTCACTGCTCACGCAGTGACTCTTTTTGTTATGTGGAACGAGAAACCGCAGAAATCCAGGTGATTACTATCTTAAAGATGAGTTAGCTATTCCAGTCTTTGATTTGTTGTAGGGTTAGGGTGATGGCTTGCTCCAGTTGCGGAGTGGTTTCTTTAAATGGATGTACGGTATTAAAGGTATGATTCCCGTCAGGAATCTGGTGCCATGGGATATCAGGGCGGGATTGAACCAGTGTGGCAGAACCGTCACGCAGACGCTGTGGATCTTCTGTTCCCTGAATGAGTGCAACTCGCACAGGTGAAGAAGCCAAGCGGTCAATGATAGCGTAACGTTCGCTATGCTTGTCCAGGTCTTCCAGAATAGCCACGTCCAGTGGCATCTGCTGGCCTGTTCGTCCGTTAACGACATGGCTGCGGCCATGTGTACGCATTTCTTCTTTTTGCTCCGCTGTAAAAAGATCCAGGTTGGTTATACCATTCCAGGAGACGACACCTTCCAGCTGTTCGGGATGATCCAGTGCATGGACGAGACTTACGCCCGCACCACGGCTATGGCCAACCAGGTATACAGGAAGTCCTGTGAGTTCAGGTTGTGTAGCCACATGTTCCAGTACCAGGGCCAGATCGGCAAGCTCCCGGCTGTAGGTATTCACTGCGAACTTTTCAAGTTCAGAGAATTGCTCCAGATATTCGCCGATACCGTTGTGAGAGAAATTAAAGGTCAGCACATGATGCGTCTGACTTAGCTGTGAAGCTGCATAGGGGAACATGCCCCAGTCTTTGAAGCCTTTGTATCCGTGAGACAGAACGATGACACCTTGAGCGGGTTGTTGTGCAGGGAAAAAGTCCCCGCGAATGATCGCATCTACGTCAGTGGGCAATTCAAAAGTTATGGGCATGATTCAGACCTCCTCAGAATTTCAGACGATTCCTGATTCATATTTTAGCATATATGGTAATGCGGATAGGTACTCGCTTCTGATCGCCCCTCCTGCTACAATAGAATACGTGTTCGGAGAGTTACGGATCATGTGATCGAATGGAGATCTTTTACAATGAAGGTTCAAAAAGAGCGGTTTTCAGTACCGAGAAGATGGGACTTTTTGAATAACCTCTTACAGTATAAAAGATTAAGCGGGTGAAGCGTTGATGATATATGGCATTGGTAATGATGTGCTGGAGATTGGACGTATGCGGAAGCTGTTGTCTGGTCGCCATGCGGAAGCTTTCATAAAACGAATTTTAACGCCAGCAGAGCGGGAGATTGTGGTTCGTCGAGGGAAGCGGATGACGGAGTTTGTATCCGGTCGATTTGCAGCGAAAGAAGCGGTGTCCAAGGCATTTGGCTGCGGTATTGGTGGCGTTATGGGTTTCATTGACATTGAGGTGCTGCCGGATGGGACAGGACGTCCCGTGGCCTCGCTGTCCAGTCAAGCCTGGGAACGTCTGCAGCTGCCATATGATAAGCAATATGACATTCATTTGAGTATTACACATCAGACGGAATTGGCAGCGGCCTTTGCGATCGTGGAGCAGATGGAAAAGTAGTTAGCTTGGCAATAGGAGAGGACGGAAATATGGGTTTACAGGAACAGAAACAACATTTCAGCGTGAATTTGCTGGACTGGTATATGATCAACCGACGGGATTTGCCGTGGCGTCGCCACAACAATCCGTATTTCACATGGGTATCGGAGATTATGCTTCAGCAGACTCGGGTCGATACGGTAATTCCGTATTTCAATCGTTTTATCGGGAATTTCCCGACCGTGCAGGCATTGGCGGAAGCACCGGAAGAGGATGTGTTGAAAAATTGGGAGGGACTCGGTTATTACTCCCGTGCACGTAATCTTCAGGCAGCCGCCAGACAAGTCATGGAACTGCACGGAGGCGAGATGCCGCAGGACAAGCCGGCTGTCTTTGCATTAAAAGGGGTGGGCCCGTATACTGCCGGGGCCATTCTCAGTATTGCCTTCAACCAGCCGCAGCCTGCGGTAGATGGCAATGTCATGCGGGTACTGTCCCGATACTTCCTCATTGATGAGGACATTATGAAGGGCAGCACCCGGGTGTTGATGGAAGAGCTCGCAGGAGAGCTCATTCCGGAAGGGCGGGCGCGTGATTTCAATCAGGCGCTGATGGAGCTTGGTGCGCTGGTGTGTACACCCAAAGCGCCGCACTGCCTGACTTGCCCGGTCATGGAGCAATGTTCCGGCCGCATCGCCGGAAGAGAGCTTACACTGCCGGTCAAGACCAAGGCGAAGCCGCCGCGCCCTGAGCAGCGGCTGGTCGCGATTGTGGAGGGCCGCGGTGCTCATCGCGGCCAAGTGCTTGTGCGCCAGCGCCCAGACACGGGCCTGTTGGCCCGCATGTGGGAGCTGCCGCATGTGCTCGCGGCGCCCGCCGCAGCCAGCAAGAAGGCGGCGCCGCTGGCGGATGAGCCGGCCATGGCATTGCTGGCCGGCAGTCTGTGGGCGGAAGGCTTCGCTGCCCGCCCGGAAGGGCTGGCTACCCATGCGGAGCATGTGTTCAGCCACATTGTCTGGAGCCTGCAGGTGTACAAGTGTACCGAGCAGGACCAGAGCAGTGAGCTTCCGCTGATCGCAGCGGAAGCCAGAGCCGCCTACGATGCACAGGCGGCAACAATGGATGACACAGCCTCATCATTAGCTGTGTCACCTGAGTCAGACACAACGCATTCATCGGAGCCAGGCACGCCTAGTGCGAAGAACATCGCAACATCGCTTAACGATGGAGAGATGTTGGCACCATCTGATGTTAGTGACCTAGCGCTGAGCACTCCTACACTGACTGGTAAAGGCGATGGCTTGACCTACCGCTGGATCAGTCCGGAAGATATGGACAAGATGGCATTCCCCAACATATTTCTGAAGCTGATCAGCAGTTATTTTGCGGGAGCTTATGATCAAGTGAATGATTGAATGGGGGAGCTAACGAACCTGAGTGACGTTATCATAGCCAAATCAACCCAAAATTGCGCATCAAAGCCCGTATTTGGGGAAATAGCTACTCTGAGATTCGTTAGGTTCGCGATACGATGAAATATGGAGCGATAGCGTATCCTGGGTTCGTTAGAAACAAACCACCCATTACTATAACTATAGTGGTAGCAAAAAGAGAGCCTGATTACGGTCACGATGACCGAATCAGGCTCTCTTTTATGTTAACTGTTGCATGCTAACAGTCTTATTTTGCAGAAGCGTAACGTTTGTTCACTTCATCCCAGTTGATTACATTCCAGAAAGCACCGATGTAATCAGGACGTTTGTTTTGATATTTCAGGTAGTAAGCGTGCTCCCATACATCCAGACCCAGAACCGGAGTCAGACCTTCGAAGAGAGGGCTGTCTTGGTTAGGTGTGCTAGTGATGGACAACTTGCCATCTTTGCCAACTACGAGCCAAGCCCAGCCGGAACCGAAGCGAGTTGTAGCTGCTTTAGCGAAATCTTCTTTGAATTTATCAAAGCCACCCAGTTCGCTATCGATTGCTGCTGCGATATCGCCTGTAGGAGCGCCGCCGCCGTTAGGTCCGATGATTTCCCAGAACAGGCTGTGGTTAGCATGTCCACCACCATTGTTGCGAACCGCTGTGCGGATGCCTTCAGGTACGCTGTCAAGGTTAGCAATCAGATCTTCCAAACTTTTTTCTTGCAGTTCAGGAGCACTTTCCAGAGCTGCGTTCAAGTTGGTTACATAAGTATTGTGATGGCGATCGTGGTGGATTTCCATCGTTTGTGCATCGATATGTGGTTCCAGTGCGTCGTTAGCGTAAGGAAGTGCCGGTAATTGAAAAGCCATAATGAAATACCTCCTGAGATTTTAGGTTTTTTTGAAAACAGGTACATATGTAATAATACCCTTGCCACTATTATTAAACCGCATTCGGGCTAATTAAGCAACATTTTTGTTTATTAAGTCCCCCGAGGCGTTAATCTAATGATGGGCCAGAGATAACAAACATATTTTACCCTTTATGCAACTATTTATGTGTTTTTGGGCGTTGAAATGGATGTAAAGTTTAATATTCGTATGTAAACGGTTACAATTAAGCGCTTTCAAAAGAAAATGCGTGTTTTATGGAGAAAAGTATGGTTTAATTGACGAAGAAGCGGTATTTTCTCGTTTTTTGTCATTATATGAACATTGGGTTTTTGGTAAAAAGGGATTCCCTTTTTATAAAAAACCTCATCTAAGCTAACGAAAAGGGAGATTTAAGACATGCACGTTCGTTCCTTTCAGTTGAGTGATGCAAGCCAGATGACGGAGCTTCTCCAGGTTGCACTATCGGAAGAGTGTTATGAGAACACGATGGGCCCGTTTGCCCGTCAATTGTCATGGGATTCTGACCTGATCATGGTTGCGGAAGAAGAGGGAGACCTCGTAGGCGCTTTGATCGGTACGATTGATCACAACCAGGGTTGTATCTACCGTATTGCGGTTCATCCAGACTATCGTCGCCGTGGAGTCGGCAAAACACTTGTTGAGGCTATGGAACAGCGGTTCCAGCAGCGTAAAGTCAGCCAAGTATGGGTGGCGGGTGATGAGCACAACAAAGTAGCCATGCCTTTATATGAAGCAATGGGTTACGGTGCCAATCAGATTATGAGCGCTTTCCAGACTCTTAGTATTTTGTCCAAAGCTTAGTTTGCATGTTTAAAAAGAAATAAAAAAAAGATTTTCATTTCATATTAGGCATATCTCTTTAACGTGTAAGAACGTGAGGGATGTGCCTTTCTATTTATATGAGTTTTCTTCCCGTCATATTCCTCTGATTTCCTCATTTTATGAACATGCTTCAAAGTCTCCGAATTTTATTTAAATCACCACGACTATCCCGGCTGTATTCACGATAACCAGGGTATTGGTGCTCATAACCAATTGTTTCACTCTCCCAAATGGAGTAGACTGAAAGGGAGTATGGTCAACAGGTTACAAGTTTAATTCAACTATTTAATAAATGAGGTGTCCCTTTGAATTCCAATAATCATTCAATGGAACATGTGACTTCCGAGCAACGAAATGAACCGTCAAAGCCTGAACAACCGGGGAAATCCTGGGTTGTCGAGCTGTGGGACTGGGTCAAAACGATTGTTGTTGCTTTTGTAATTATGATGCTGCTGAACCTCTTTGTGTTCAATCTGTCGATGGTCAAGGGACAGTCCATGCAGCCGACACTGGTTGAGCGAGATCGCCTTTTCGTCAACAAAATCGTATATCATCTGGGTACTCCTTCCCGATCAGATGTGATCGTACTTCGTGATCCAAGTGAAGGTGTAGAGAAGAAAGATTTTCTGGTGAAACGGATCGTTGGACTTCCGGGAGATACAATTGAAGTTAGGGATCACCATCTATATGTGAACGGCGAGCAACAAGCGGAAACGTACACCGATATTGAGGTGCAGGACCCGGATTTTGGTCCAATCACACTGGAGCCGGATCATTTTTTCGTGATGGGGGATAATCGTCATGAAGGCAAAAGTAAGGATAGCCGAGTGTTTGGCAGTATTACATCCGATCAGATTGTAGGCAAGGCTGAATTTATTTTCTGGCCGTTTTCTGAATTGAAGAAATTGTAAAATGCTGACAGGACAACAACTTCAGACTGCATTTTGCGTTAAACCATATAGACTCGTTCCGTTTGAATTCAAGTATGTAAGGCATATATAGAAATTAGCGCCTGTCCTCTTACCGTGAGGCGGGCGTTCACTATTTACGGAATAAGTGTCGGAAGAAGAGAGGGAAGAGAAATGACGAGCGTACAGACCGGGGCAGCACAGGATGCCTCCGTATGGGAGAAGTTAAAACAGGAGATCAAGGCAGCTGGCCCCGGACTGGGCATTGATGATATCGGATTTGCTTCGGCTGATCCCTTTGTTTCCCTGAAGTCGCTGCTGGAGCAGTCGCGGGATAAGGGGTATGCTTCAGGTTTTGAAGAGCCGGATATTGAAAAAAGGGTGCACCCTGCCTTAAAAGATGGCGAACCCGCTTCACTGATCGCAATAGCTGTGGCATACCCATCCAAAATGGTAAATCCGCCGAAATCGGAGCCTGGTGCATATCGGGGTATTTTTGCCCGTTCGGCTTGGGGCCAGGATTATCATCAGGTCCTGCGTGCTGCGATGGACAAGCTGGTGAACTTTATACGTGAACGTGTACCTGAGGCCATGATCGAAAGCATGGTAGACACCGGAGCACTGGTGGATCGTGCGGTGTCCCAGCGTGCGGGGATTGGTTTTAGCGCCAAAAACTGTGCCATTATATCACCCAAATTTGGTTCATGGATTTTTCTCGGAGAACTGGTAACGAATATTCCTTTTCAACCAGACACACCTGTGACCGAAGACTGCGGTGAATGTACAAAATGTATTGATGCCTGTCCTACAGGAGCATTGGTGGGGCCGGGGCAGTTGAATTCACAGCGTTGTATTTCTTTTGTAACCCAGACAAAAGGGTTCGTGGATGAAGAATTTATGCTGAAAATAGGCAACCGTCTGTACGGTTGTGACACGTGTCAGATTGTCTGTCCGAAGAACCGGGGCAAGAACTGGGATCACCATCCTGAGTTTCATCCCGATCCGGAGATTGTGAAGCCACTCCTGCTGCCGCTACTGGACATTGGTAACCGGGAATTCAAGGAACGTTTCGGTCAGAGTTCCGCCGCTTGGCGGGGCAAGAAGCCGATTCAACGCAACGCCGTTATTGCCCTGGGCAATTTCAAAGACAAAAGTGCTGTACCCAAACTTACAGAAGTACTAAAACGTGATCCGCGCCCCGAGTTGCGGGGAACCGCAGCTTGGGCGTTAAGCAGAATTGGAGGAGAAGACGCCATGAGAGCAATTGGGGAAGCTGCCGCTAACGAACAAGATGGGAACGTACTAAGCATGCTGCAGAAGGCCGAGGAGCGACTGAGTTCGTCCGAGACCTTACCCAAACAGCCACAGGCTGGGCAAGCGAGTGAGAAGCAGCCAGAGGAACAGAACAACGAGAATAATGCCTTACGAGCGTTACAACAGGAATTGAAAATGGAAGCTGGGATTGAACCGGGTAGTGAGCAGTCTGCACAACCTGCCAAACCGGAAGCCGCAGCGTGGAAACCTTCAGCCGTTACGGGTCTTCATGGCAAGCCCGTATACTACGATGAGATAC
The DNA here is from genome assembly GCF_057334655.1 of Paenibacillus sp. AGC31. Lineage (NCBI taxonomy): Bacteria > Bacillati > Bacillota > Bacilli > Caryophanales > Paenibacillaceae > Paenibacillus > Paenibacillus sp. AGC31. The sequence goes on along the minus strand of NZ_JBHFJH010000042.1, from coordinate 68,874 downwards.
TGACACCGATTGGTACTCTTACGTTATGCGCGACGGATGAAGGACTGTGTCACATTGATTTTGGCGCCTTCCACGTGCGCGAAGCTCATCTGCAACAATGGGCCCGCATCTGGATTGGCGAGTATCGATATGAGAAGAATGAAGAGAAGCTCAGCGAAGCTGCAAAGCAGTTAAAGGAGTATTTTGCAGGGGAGAGAAAAACGTTCGACTTGCAGCTTGATCGGCTTGGAACACCATTCCAGCTACAAGTATGGCAAGTTCTGTCCGATATATCTTATGGAGAGGCCTCATCACACCAACAGGTTGCGGAAATCATCGGCAGACCCAAGGCTGTTCGTGCAGTTCTGGACGCCATCAGCAAGAATCCGATTCCGATTATTATTCCCTGTCACCGTATCAGTGGTAAAGACGGTACCCTGGTGGGTTATGTAGGCGGTCTGCAAACCAAGGAGCAATTGCTCGCATTGGAGCAGCTATCGTAAGAGCGGGGGACGTTCATGAAGTATGTAAACGTGGAGAGCGTGGAAGCGGGGGAGCTTCTGGGCAAGACGGTATATTCCAGTAACGGCACGGTACTGCTGTCTGCCGGAGTCCAGCTCACCGTATACATGGTCAATACGCTGAAGCGTATTGGCGTGACCATGTTATACATCCAGGATGAAGCGTATAAAGATGTGGATGCAGAAGACATTCTGGATGAAACCACGAAACGGGCAATAATTAACGAAATGAGTGTCACACTCGAATCCATTCGATCCGGGAAAGACTGGAGTCCGAGAAAGGTTGCCCTCAGTATAGAGAAGTTGCTGAATGATGTACTGAACGGGCGTGAAATGCTTGTGCAGCTCACCGATATTCGTACCAAAGACAATGCACAGTATGTTCATGCGATGAATGTATGTTTGTTGTCTTCGGTCATCGGACTGAATATGGGACTCAATTATAATCAACTGAAGGACCTTGCTGTGGGGGCATTATTGCATGATATTGGCAAAGTGGGGGAACCTCCGGGCAGTGGCTCTGCTGCGAATTCTTCGCTGCACCATACATGGCGTGGATTCGAAGTGATTAAGAACAAACGGGAGTTCAGTCTGTTGGTCGCTCATACAGCCCTGCAACATCATGAGCATGTAGATGGTACAGGCATGCCGAGAGGGATCAAGGGGAGTGACATTCATCTGTTTGCGAGAATCGTTAGTGTGGCTAATATCTATGATAATCTCATTAATGGTTTATCCAAGGACAGTTTGATGCCACATGAGGCCTGTGAAGAGATGATGGCGTTGTCTGGTACAAAGCTGGATCGGGACATTCTGATTGAGTTCAACAAGAGTGTATCTGTGTATCCCAATGGTACAGCGGTACGACTGTCCACCAAAGAGACTGGAGTCATTGTGCGTCAACATCGGGGATTGCCCGGCAGACCTGTAATCAGGGTGGCGCGCGGAAGTACGCGTTATTCTCTGGATGTGGTTGAAATCGATCTGGCTCAGCATACAACCGTTTTCATTGAAGCTGTCATGACGTAGCTTGTGTGCGGTTCAACTGGAAAATCCGTTTGCTCAAGGCGTGCGGAAATGCTATGATACTTTCAGGAAATCCGGTCTGTGTCAGGCTTGCAACATATGTGTCGAACATCATGAAGTTTACACGGATTATCAGGCTTTTTAGAATGCATACAGAGGTGTCTAAGAGATGGATATTGTTATACCGATTATTACATTGATTGTTGGTCTGGTCGGGGGATTTTTCATCGGGGTGTTCTACTTGCGTAAACAACTTGAGAAAATGCAAAGCAATCCGGACATGCTTCAGAAAATGGCGAAGCAAATGGGCTACAACCTGAATGGCAAGCAAATGCAGCGTGCCCAGCAGATGATGAAGAATCAGCAGCCAGGAGCGAAAATGCCTCAGCCGCAACAGCATCCTGCGCGTAAAAGTTCGGGCCGCCGAAAATAATAGCAGGGAATAACTGCTTAAAGTGCGTGTTCAAAAAGTTGGGTTTTCAGTACCGAGAAGATGGGATGAAGCTAGAAATGGAGTAGCGGAGCGTAGTGAACTACGTGAGCAACGGACATTTCGGCTGAATTTCATATTCGACGTTGATGATGCCGCTAGGCATCCTTCGTAATCAAAAGCGGACTTTTTGAACAACCTCTTACAGTAGTGGTTCGAAAGGAGGCGTTTGGCAGTGGCTGGCGTTAAAGATTATTTGAATTCAAAAGTATCCGACAATCGGGAAAAGATCGAGTATCATGTAGAGCAGATCCTGAAATTGATCGGAGAAGATAGTACACGTGAAGGGCTGCTTGAAACGCCTGCACGTGTGACCCGAATGTATGAAGAAATTTTTGGTGGATATGAAGTAGACCCGCGCGATGTGCTCGGTGTCACGTTTGACGAGAATCACGAAGAACTGGTTATCGTCAAGGATATTGTCTACTACAGTCAATGTGAGCATCATATGGCGCCGTTCTTCGGCAAGGTGCACATTGGATATGTACCAAGCGGCAAGATCGTTGGTCTGAGCAAAATGGCTCGTCTGGTGGAAGCAGTAACACGTCGCCTGCAAGTTCAGGAACGTATTACTTCACAGATCGCTGACATTCTGACAGAGGCCGTTGAGCCTCATGGAGTTATGGTCGTCGTGGAAGGCGAGCACTTGTGCATGTGTTCCCGCGGCGTGAAGAAACCGGGAAGCAAGACGGTAACGTCTGCTGTACGTGGTTCTTTCCGTGAGAATCCGGCACAACGTGCGGAGTTCTTGTCTTTGGTGAAAGATTAAGATCAGGTATGTCCACTCGCTGGACAAGCCGGATGAGTAAGTTCCTTTGGTTTTGGAAGTAGCAGTTTCTAGGCCATAGGATATGATATGAATAAGCCGTGTTCCCTGGGGAACCGGCTTATTTACATATGGCGTTGTCATTCCTGTATACTGAATACATATGAATTCGTTAAGCCGGAGGTAATGGAACGATGAGTGTACCTTCCCATTCAGATCAACCGGTTCAGCCGGAAAAGGGTCTACAGGCAGATCAACAGGCTACATTGCGTCTGCAAATCTGGGAGACACCACTCATGCGACAAGGTAGTAGTGTACTCGAAGCTTTTGCTTGGGAAGAAGTTATGTGCAGGCGGGTTGGGGCAGGGCATCTGCCTGTTGCACATATATGGAGGCACCCAGATGCCTTTGTAGCGGGTCTGCGTGACCGCAGGTTGCCACAGGCTGTAGAAGCGATGGAACGGATAAGAAGCCAAGGGACAGCGGTCTGTGTTCGGCCTTCCGGTGGAGCGGCAGTACCCTTGAATCCAGGGGTAGTTAATGTGTCACTGATTCTGCCTAATCCCGGACATGTCATCAATATTCATGATGATTTCCGGAAGATGGCTTCGATTATTGCCGAGTCGCTAACGCCGTGGTCGAATCAGGCGCAAACTGGTGAGGTTCAGGGTGCTTTTTGCCCGGGAGATTATGATGTCAGTGTAGGTGGGCTGAAATTCTGTGGTATTGCCCAGCGCAGGCAGGCAAAAGCGTATATAATTACTGCATTTATCATCGTGGACGGTCAGGGTGATCAATTGGCAGCAGATGTGCGACAATTCTATCAGCATGCAGCAGGTGGGGCGAGTGAAGGATATCCCGATGTTCAGCCTGGCACGATGGCAAGTCTGAAAGAATTGGCAGGTGTACCTTCGGCTGCGGCATATACTGCGGCTTTGGTTCGAACACTGCGAGATCGCTATCCACAGGCGGAGACCAGCAGGGTGCTTAGCGTTGGCTCTGAAGAAGTACGCCTGACAGCTGAGCAGATGAAGCTGCGCTACGATTAACACTTTTTACTAGGGCTTGGAATTGGTTAATAGAGATGATATGATGTGATTTCGGAAGGAGAGTGTTAGGATGGACACATTGAGATATACGTATTTATATGAGGTTGTATCAACAGGCGAAAAATCCGAGTTCAGCCAAATGGCAACAAGCAAGGAAGAGGCTGCTGCACTGATCGTTGCACGTATAGCCGATCTGGAGTTTACAGATGAGTCTGATATCAAGCTGGGCGATCTGATCTCCATTAGCAAACAGGTTGGCGACAACTATGTGGCGTGCGAGGGCTGTGCTTCTTAAGTGAACATTTAGAAATAGGAAGTCTCTCAAAATATAAGCAAGTCTCTTTTTACAGGAGACTTGCTTTTTTGTTTACACCAAAAAGAGATATCGTTCAGTCATTCGGCTGGAGATATCTCTTTTTTCTCTAATCCATCTGACTCCAAGCTTAATAAGGCGGCCACAATAACTTGCGTGCCGTTTCGTAACGCTCGGCAACAGCGGGCCAGTAGACAACATTCCACCAATCCTCGATATACTTTTTGCGTTCGTTTTGATGTTTCAGATAGTAGGCGTGTTCCCACACATCCAGTGGCAGGAGCGGTACGATATCGGACTGGGACAGGTTCTGGTGTTTTTCCGCCTGCAAAATCTCCAAACGATGTGCTCTCGGGCTCCAGACAAGCATCGCCCAGCCACTGCCTTCCACCTTGTTCGCGGCTTCCGTGAATTGATTCTTAAACGCTTCATAACTTCCGAAATCCCGCTTGATCTGCTCCGCCAGCATACCGGAAGGTTTACCGCCGCCAGCAGGGTTCATAATTGTCCAGAAGATCGTATGCAGGTAGTGGCCTGCCCCGTTGAAGGCGAGTTCACGTTCCCAATGTTTGATGAGTTCAAAGTTATTCTTTTTTCGCGATTCCGCCAGCTTCTTCTCTGCTACATTTAGTCCGTCCACATAAGATTGATGGTGTTTGTCATGATGGATACGCATCGTCAGCTCATCAATATGTGGCTCCAGCGCATTGTACGCATAGGGAAGGGGAGGCAGTGTGTGTCCTCCAATGGGAACCGGCTTTTCTTTTACAGGAGGTGCTGTAGAGCTGGGTGTGGCTTGTGTTGTTCCGGTAGAAGGCGGTTGAACGGTTGCCGATTGGATCTGAGCTGATGCGGCAGGTGCATTTACATTCCCCTCTGGAGAAGTTGGAGCTTCTGAAGCTTGGCGATGGATGCTTCCTGGCCCTGACGTATGCAGCGCATTTTCCAGAAAAAGCGATGGCTCCGAATCCGTTTCGCGCAAGATGCCAGGTTGGCCAAGTGTATCCAATACGCCCAGAAAATACTCCGACTCGCGGATAAAATGCAGAATGAGTACTTTGGCAAGCGGAACAGCTTGCACAGCAGCACTTTGCTCCAGAAGAACGTATAGCTGTTTGATGAACTCTCTCGATTGCTGCCGAGCTGCCAACACAAGTTGATCGATACAACGAACCATGTAGGGAGCAGGCGGATGGGTTCCAGGCAATAGTTGTTTTAAAAGCTGATTGGCTACTCGCTCACTGTTTGCAAAGGTAACCTCCCATTCCTCCAGTAGCTTGACGTATGGGGGCTCCAGATCAGGAACCAGGGCACGAATGACGAGTGTATGTTCTTTCTCCTGCTCTTTCCAGAAACGGATTTCCTCCAATGTCCGCAGAGGCAGCAGGTGACCATATCCATACCAGTTCATCTTTATTTTGAACCTCCTTCAGATGAAATTCATTGCATGCAGACCGTCTGTTCATGCGTCCCAAGAGTATATTCCGCGAGCTTGTTGTCCTATGAGTGCAAAAAAAAGAGCCCTGAGGGCTCTGGAAAAATTCGATGATTGAAATTTGGTTATTCTCCACTGTTCGTGTTCTGCACATCGTCACTGCTTGTTTTCGTTACATGACTCAGGAAAGTTGAGACACGGCGCAGATATTCCTTTGGATGCTCTCGGAAGATCAACTCATGATGCGCATCCTGGACAATCCATTCATCGGAGTACGGATTGGTCTGGTTGGCGGCGAGTTGCTCCGCAATTGGATAAGGCGCCTTCTCGTCCTCTGTACCATGGATGAAGAAAATCGGGAACGGATAATCTTCCTTTTTCACTTCCTGGTATGGAATCTGTTGCAGTCCGGTACCATTCAGAACAGGGAACAACAGCTTCATAATCTCGAGTGTAGGCTGACGCGGGAGATCGATCTGGTTATGAATGTTGTGGTACAGCGTATCCGGCTCAAGCAGGAACGCACTGTCCAGAATCATCGCATCGACTTCCTTCGTAATAAGTCCAGTTTGTAACGCTGTACCGGCACCCATCGAGAAACCCCAGACAACCAGTTCCTGTGCACCTCGCTGCTTGGCGAACTGTATAGCACCCAGCAATTGCTGTGACTCAGCTTTGCCACCTGTGGCTACAGCTTTGTTCACCTGTGAGGCGAAACCATAATCGAACATCACCACATTGAATCCAAGTTGATGGGCATAGTGGGCCAGGTCATACATAGGTACCCATGTTTCTTCACGATTGGCACCATAGCCGTGACTGAAAATAATCGTTTTGCTTGCAGCATTGTCAGCAGGTATATACCATCCCTGCATCGTGCGGCTGCCATCTGCTGCCGGGAACGTGATGTCTTCATACTTCATGTTCTTGGCCTGCATTGGATTGGAGAAGACCGGCGCTACAGTAGGATTGGATAATACCCATGCGATATAACCATGCAGTGCAATAAAACAAAACAGTAGAAAAAATACAACGGAGAGCAGCAACGCTACGATAATATGTTTGAACCGAATCAGCCTCGGTGATAGGGAAGAGGGCAGATCGGACACTTTTGTTTGCAGCGGGGCTTCGCTCTGGGATGTTGGATACATGAATGCCCCTCCTTTGAAGTTCAGTTGAAGATAACAACGACATGAAAAGAGAATTGCGTCGATTTCAGAGCCTGCTTCAGAGCGATATCTTAATGTAATATATCTTTATCGTATGTTCCCGTATAGTCAAAGTCAATTGATTGAGGGCATTTGTTACGCAATTGTTATATAGTTCTTAAGATATATGGGTAACATTACCTTAGTGTGTAAATTACAGGGGATTAAGTCTTATAAAAAGGAAAAATTTACACGTTGGCCTATTTTGATTTTGGCTCTTTTTGGTTTACAGATGAGACCGTTTCTCATATAATTTATGTAACCAAGTTTCATGTGATGAAACATGAGGAGGGCATTATGCCATGGAAGATCGCAAGTTAACCGTCCGGGCTGTGGAACGGGCGCTGGATATATTATTATGTTTTACCACACGCAGTGATCTGGGACTCACCGAAATTGCCAGCCAGATTGGCCTGCACAAAAGTACAGTGCACCGTTTGATGGCTACGCTGGAGGATCGAGGGTTCGTGATCCGCGATGCAGCAACAGAGAAGTACCGACTTGGCATCCGAATCTGGGAGCTGTCGGCTCATATGTCCCGCAGTGATGATCCCGCTATTCTGCTGCTGCCTGCGATGGAGCGACTGAGAGATCGATTGGGGGAGACCGTGAGTCTGTACCTGCGTGATGGCAGTGAACGGATACGGATTCAGGCTGTGCAAAGTGATCAGGCGATTCGCCGAGTCGCTCCCGTTGGTGTTAGACTTCCACTGTCTGTGGGTGCTTCCAGCAAAGTCTTGATGGCGTTTGCCACGAACGAGGATCGTGAAGAACTGATGAACGGGCCTGAATGGCCGGTGTTTATCGATCCAGCGGTGTATTTGGCGCAAATGGGAGATATCCGGGATAACGGATATGCCACGAGTTATGAGGAACGTGAGCCGGGAGCTGCCGCGGTATCTGTACCGATTATGGATCGCAGAGGTAATATTGCAGCTGCCCTCTCGGTCTCAGGGCCTGTCAGTCGACTCTCGCAGGAGACATTGCATGAATACGCACCTGTGTTGAAGGATGCTGCTACGCAAATGGGGCTCATGTTATCCTGATGTTGATGTAAGTTTTTTCTCCAATTGAGTTGGTGTTCTGGAATATAAAGGTTGTTTTTATGTTCCGGTTGCGCTACTCTGTAATGGACGGCCCAACGGGGCCAGCTTCATTGAATATGAACGGCGGCCTATGTAAGCCGCAACTTATTAACGTTACTGGGGGAGTCCGAATTGTCCGGACTGAGACGGAATCGCATGAGATTCCGGACCCTTTGCACCTGATCTGGATCATACCAGCGTAGGGAAGTAATCGGCGATATGACCACAACCACCACATGATGTGACCCTTGTAGGGCTCCGTTAAGGAGCTGCATAAAGGTGCATTATTGGTGATGGACATAAAAGTCGGTTCCTTCGGGGACCGGCTTTTTTATATACAGGGAACGGGCGATATAGCGCGGATTCTATGGGCCTCTTTTTCGATAACCTACGAAAGTGGGCATGGATGATGAGGGAAGTCACCATAGATCCATGATCTGTGCTGCCTTCCGGTCTGTTGTGAACTGTACATAAATTATGTCTCCCCTGGTCTGGTGTAGGATCGCTCTTTCTTCTCTGCATTGCGCATGATTTGGGACAGGTACGTAAGTGAGCTAATGACGATCCCAACCAAACAAGCGACGAACACTGAGGAGGAGACAAGCGAACATGAGTACAGGAAATCAAACGGGACAACAAGCGATGGAACAGGAACATAACGATCAGCAGGTGGAAAAAGAAACAGGGGCGGTCGGACGGGTTCAGCCCTTTCCGGGCAGCCGCAAAGTCTACATTCAGGGCTCACGGCCGGACATTGCTGTACCGGAGCGTGAGATAGCCCTTCATGACACGAATACTCCCCAAGGGGTGGAGCATAACGAACCGCTACGTGTCTACGATACGAGCGGCCCCATGACCGATCCCGAATTTCATGCGGATATCCGCGCAGGTTTGCCAGCCCTGCGCACTCGCTGGATCACAGAGCGCGGCGATGTGGAAGCTTATCAGGGCCGTACGGTTAAACCGGAGGATAATGGACTGAAGCCCGGAGGGAAGAGAGCTGGCGCCGAAGAGTACCCCGGATTACGTGGCAAACCACTGCGGGCACACCCAGGACGCTGTGTGACCCAGATGCACTACGCGAGGCAAGGAGTCATTACGGCAGAGATGGAGTTTGCCGCCATTCGTGAGGGCGTGGAACCGGAATTTGTACGGCAGGAGCTGGCGAGTGGACGGGCCATTCTGCCATCTAACATCAATCACCCGGAGAGTGAGCCGATGTTGATTGGTCGTCATTTTCATGTGAAGATCAATGCCAACATTGGCAACTCTGCTGTATCTTCTTCCATCGAGGAAGAGGTCGAGAAGATGACCTGGGCGGTACGCTGGGGATCGGATACCGTAATGGATCTGTCCACAGGCAAAAACATTCATACCACCCGGGAATGGATCATCCGTAATTCTCCTGTGCCGATTGGTACGGTGCCGCTGTATCAGGCGCTGGAGAAGGTGAATGGCGAAGCGGAAGCGCTGACCTGGGAGTTGTACCGTGACACGCTCATTGAGCAGGCAGAGCAGGGTGTGGACTACTTTACGATTCATGCAGGTGTACTGCTGCGTTATATCCCGATGACGGCCAAGCGGATGACAGGCATTGTGTCTCGCGGTGGGTCCATTATGGCAGCATGGTGCCTTGCGCATCATCAGGAGAATTTTTTGTACACCCATTTTGAAGAAATCTGTGAGATTATGAAAAGGTATGATGTGGCGTTTTCGCTGGGAGATGGACTCCGTCCAGGTAGTATCTACGATGCCAATGACGAAGCTCAGATGGCGGAACTGGCTACGCTTGGGGAACTGACGCAGATCGCATGGAAGCACGATGTGCAGGTGATGATCGAAGGCCCGGGTCATGTGCCGATGCATAAGATCAAGGAGAATGTGGACTTGCAGATGGAGATATGCCAAGAGGCACCGTTCTATACTTTGGGGCCGCTGACGACCGACATTGCCCCGGGTTACGATCACATCACATCCGCCATTGGTGCGGCCATGATTGGCTGGTTTGGCACGTCGATGCTCTGTTATGTTACGCCAAAAGAACATTTGGGCCTGCCCAACAAGGATGATGTGCGGGAAGGGGTCATCGCCTACAAGATCGCAGCTCATGCCGCCGATCTGGCGAAAGGCCATCCACGTGCTCAGCGCCGCGATGACGCATTGTCCAAGGCACGTTTCGAGTTCCGCTGGCGTGACCAGTTCAACCTGTCACTGGACCCTGAACGTGCGCTGTCCTACCATGATGAGACACTGCCGGCAGAAGGGGCCAAAGAAGCTCATTTCTGCTCCATGTGCGGACCAAAGTTCTGTAGCATGCGCATCACACAGGACATTCGTGCCTTTGCCGCAGACAAAGGATTGTCCGAGAATGAGGCTGTAGCTGCCGGGATGAAGGGAAAGGCCGAGGAATATCGGACACGTTCCTAGGCGCCAGTACAGCGCAAGCTGGGCAGTCTGAAATAGAGATAAAGCCGTTTCTCTCTGTCATTGCAGAGAAGAACGGCTTTTTTTAGTGTTATGTCATGTATGTATTCTTAACCGTACTCAGCCTTTATCAGAATTAGCTTTGTGACTGTGTGTGGTCCATATTTTATACAGAATTCCTGCGATAACGAATAAAAGAGCGTCACCGAGTTTTGGTGCTCCTCCGTATAGAGATGCGGAACAGGAGAAACCTACTATAAACAGTAAAACAATATAGAGGAAACGCATATTAGTTCACCTCGTTAATTTGTGGTGTTACTAAGTAAGTGAGTTCATAGTTGCAGAGTTCAGATACAACCTGTTACTTCACCAAATCCGCTACTACTCTCGAGCCACACCCAAATTCTCCTCCAAATACGCCGCAAGCAATGCCAGCGGACTATGGATCGGAATACGGCGATCTATTGTAACCTGTGCAGCTGCGGGAGCCATAGAGAGTTGGGCTGCCACTACCGCTTTACCCGGATACTGCTCAGCAATCTGCTGTAATCCTTCACGTACCGCTTCGAGATATCCTTGCTGATCTCCACGCATAATCAACTCAAATGTCCCAGGGATGCACACGGCATCTGCCTGAGATGTCTTGGCAACGTGTAGTTGCCCATTCTCATCCTCTTGCTGTAATGCCTGATTCATCCGTGCCATCGTTCCTTCAATAGTTGCCGGGTTGGTGAATGCGATTATGTAATTTCCCGGCACTCGCCGTATCTCCTGCAATAACGGATGATCTATGCCGATCACAGGCACAGGGACCTGTGAGGCTTCCTGCTCCAGTACTGTCGCAAACAGGGTGCAGGTGACCAGAATGGCATCGGCATGACACTCAGCGATCCATCGGAGCGTCTGGGCTACCTTCTCGTGAATGACAACCTCGGAAAAGTCAGCATCATGTTTAAGACGGTCCAGACCTGGATCGACGTAATGGACCAATTCAACTTCATAAGGAGCAAGCGTCTCTTCAATTAAGGCGATGTTGGAATAATGAGCGTGAAAACAACCAATGGTGATCATGTGCTAAGTCCCCTTTTACAGTTCGTATATGTCATGGATCTTGTAGATATTTAAACCATTATAGAAACACACCTGAGAACTGTACAGTTGTTTGTTACTCAACGCCAATAACCGCCCTTCCGCCAAACTGCGGAAAGACGGTTGATAACCGTACTAATTGGTTCTGGTGTCCATTTTATCGAAGGGAAGGAGAAGCGCTCTTCTTCGCCATTTTTTGCTGCAGAATTTCATGAAAGGATAGACCTTGAGTGTTCTCATTCTCCTTTTTAGGAGCAGTGGTCGCCGTGTTGCGCGGATATTGGTGGTGGTACGGGATCATTTGCTGAATAGGCATGCGGATCATCTTGGTTCCTCCTTTAATGCATTTTTTTAAATTATGTATTTCGACTGGTTATGTTGCCAGCTGCACATATAGGTACATATGACTTGTTAGACGAAATAAATGATTTTAGAATATAAATCCAATTGGATTGTAGTGATTTTACCCGGTTTTAAGGAGATGTAAACGGTTTTAGGAAAATTCAGGAGTAAAGAACCTGATATGAGAGGTTTGATATGGGAGGATCGAATCGGTTGTTATGTGAATAGTCCCAATTTTAAGGAAGTCAATGGTACCCGCTTATGAGGCATATTGTCTGGTTAAATGATGCAAAGCATGCTAACTAACTTGGTACCATGGTCGGGTTGTTTAGGTGGTTATGTAGTTCCGGATATAACAAAAAGACTGCCGAGCGAACCCGGCAGCTTGCGTAATATGAAGAAGGATGCGAGGAAACTTTGATCCTGTCTGAGGTGGCATTGTGTTGGTTTTATCTATTTTGATGAACAGCGATGTATATATCTACTTGTACACTTTCGGGATTCAGGCTGCGTTCATCATACAATTCAAAATCCCCGGTGAACGTACGATCGCTTTGTTTGTCCCATGCCCACACGGCTCCCCAGGCTTCGCCAACAACCTCTGCCATCGGTCCTTTTCTGGAAGTGAATACGGCGTAAGTTGCAGGAGGGAGTAAAATGTCGTCCAATCCTTCAGGCAATGATTCGTTCGGACTGACCTCATGCCCTACCAGTATGGTGTATTCACCGGTTATGCCATCAGTGTAATCCGTGTAACAGCCATAGCGGGCGGCTTCAGGTGCGGGGAGGTGCTCTGAGGCAAAATAATTGTTCCAGAGTCCCTGAATACAGCCTTTGCCACTGATCTCAATGGCGTTGGTTGTGCGGGCGGATACGCCAGCAAGACGTTTGCCTGGGAGCGTGACATAACGAACGGGCTGGGCAGAGAACGAATGATCTGTTGTTACCTGACCAGGGTTAGCAGAACCAGTAGTAGAGTTTTCCACAAGAGATTGAGCATGTTGATCCGTTGTATTCGTGCGCCAACGTTTCAAAAAAGGAAGCTGGTTACGCAGCATCGAACGAGCGGATTCCTCGTCCATGCCCTCGTCCTTCAGAATGGCAGTGCACATCTCGGTCATGCCTTCCAGTGACATACCTGGCTGCTCGAACTGACCTTCTTTGTAACAATAAATACAGTACTCACGGGTTGTGCTTCCATCTGCTTCCGTTCCGAATTGGGCAGGGGTTGTGAGCGGCATGCCGCAGCTTTGACATACAGTGACGTTCATGATTAGTTCCTCCTTATATAGGTACAGATTGAATATATCTGAAGTATACGGGGAGGAACTGGACAGCTGTCTGTCAGGTTTGAGTCGGGGAGATATAATTTTGTACAATTTGCTCCGCGATACGGCAGATCTCGTCTCGAATATGCTGAGGTTCCAATACTTCAACGTCCGCGCCGAAGCCCAGGATGAACCCATATAACCAGCCATCCTCGGGAAAAGCAACTTGGCTAATATAATACCCAGTCCCATCAGGCATGACGTTCTCGATCCCAAACCATTCTTCCGCAATATGACGGACGCGAGGATGGAATTTCAAGGTTAACCTGGCTTGATTGTCCGGACGGCTCCATTCCTGTTGCCAGGGTCTGTCCTGTGGGTTAATGACTTTACGCTCGAATTGCTCATTAGCAAGCGTGACATCTTGCATACGCACAAGCTTGAACATGCGAAATTGATTCCGCTCGTGGCAAAAAGCATACAGATACCAGGAATGTTTCTTGAGTACGATGGTATGAGGGTCGGCAGTTCGGTGAGTCTGGATACCTTCCGCACTGCAGTAGGTAAAGGTTACGGGTCGTAATTGATCCATACCCTGTTCGATAAGTTCAAGCTTGATTTTCAGCGCTTCTGGATGCGTCCAGGTTGAATAATCCACGATGAATCGATTGGTATTGGCCTGAAAATCGTCATTTTTGGATTCAGGTACGATACTGCTGAGTTTTTCGACCAGAAGCTCTCGCGCCGCATTAGCATGGGAAGTGGATACACTGCGCAGTGCAGTGACGATAGAGGCGAGGTCCTTGTCTGTTAATACGTTTCGATCCAGACGGTAACCCTCTGCCAGACCAATCCCGCCGCTTGCTCCCTGATACGTCACCACAGGGATACCTGCTTGACCCAATGTATCGATGTCTCGGTAGATGGTCCGGATCGATACTTCGAACATATCTGCCAGGTCTTTGGCTTGGACTCGCCCACGATTGATTAGCAGCACGACGATGGCTAATAAACGCTCCAGTTTCATATGTATGGATTCCTTTCATTGGTTTATCTGTTGGATTCAAATATGTTATATTGTTGAGCATCACACATAGGAGTGGAATAAGCAATGAAGCGAATTACGATTCTGATCGCAGACGATGAAGTTGAGATCGCTGATCTGGTTGCTTTACATCTACAAAAAGAAGGATATCACACCATCAAGGCCTTTGACGGGAAGGCGGCGGTTCAAGCTGTTCAGACCCAAGCGATAGATTTGGCGATTCTGGACATTATGATGCCCGGCATGGATGGGTATGAGGTGACCCGCAAAATTCGGGAGCAGCATCATTTACCGATCATTTTCCTGAGTGCCAAAACGTCAGATATGGACAAAATTACGGGACTTGTGATGGGCGCAGACGATTATATGACCAAACCGTTCAATCCGATGGAGCTTGTTGCCCGGGTTAACTCCCAGTTGCGTCGTTCTCTGCAATTCAGCCAGTCTGCGCCTGTTCAGAGGTCCATTCTGGAGAAGGGCGGGCTCATCATCACGCCAGATCAACATCGCGTTACACTCTACGGCAAACCAGTGGAACTAACACCGAAGGAGTTCGACATTTTGTATCTGCTCGCGAGCCACCCCAAGCAGGTGTTCAGTGCAGAAAATATTTTTGAACAGGTATGGGGAGAAGCCTATTACGAGAGTGGGAATACCGTGATGGTCCACATTCGAACCCTGCGCAAAAAGCTGGGGGAAGATGTGAACAAGAACAAGTTTATCAAAACCATCTGGGGCGTGGGGTACACGTTTAATGACTAAAAGAAGAAGTTTTCGCACAACCATGATTATGTTGTTAGGGTTAAGCATGCTTGCCTCTGGCGCAATCACTTATGGGATTTACAAGCTTTTACAAGCCTATTATTCGGGTGTCCGTGCAGAAGATCAGCTTGCTGAATATCGTCATTTTATGAAAAGTATCGGAGATATTTATTTCTTCCTGATTTTATTTATCCCACTGGCCATTCTGTTTTTCTTCTGGTTTACCAAGCCTTACGCGACGTATTTCAAGGACATTTCTACAGGGATCAGACATTTGGCCAATGGCGACTTTCAGCATCGTGTGCAGATCTCCTCGAAGGACGAGTTAGGTACGATTGCGGAGGATGTGAACCTGGCAAGTGAGAAGTTAAGGGAAGCGGTGGAACGAGGGGATTTTGCTGAAAATAGTAAGGACCAGCTTGTTGTCAATCTGGCACATGACCTGCGAACACCGCTGACGTCTGTGCTTGGATATCTGGATCTGCTCATGAAGGATGATCAGCTAACGGAGGAGCAGGTACGGCACTTTACGTCGATTGCATTCACCAAATCACAGCGTCTGGAGAAGCTGATTGATGATTTGTTCGAAATAACCCGCATGAATTATGGCATGCTGCCTATAAACAAGACACGGCTGGATCTTAGCGAACTGCTGAAGCAGATGAACGAAGAGCTCTATCCTGTATTTGAAAAGAACCAACTAGTCGCCCGACTAAAAATAGACACTGACCTTACGGTCTCCGGTGATGGCGAGCTGCTGGCTCGTGTGTTCGAGAATCTGCTAATTAACGCTGCACGGCATGGCAAGGATGGTATGTACGTAGATATTAATGGATATCGGGATGCAGAACAGGTCATCATTCAGGTAATTAACTATGGTGGACATATTCGTCCGGAGGAATTGCCACATATCTTCGATATGTATTACACCGGAGATCGTGCTCGGACTCCTCAGGAGGGTGGGACAGGCCTCGGCCTATTTATCGCTCGCAATATTGTGGAGCAACATGACGGTACAATTTCGGCCCAGAGCGACGTGGTACGGACGCAGTTCGAAGTTCGTTTGCCCGTATTTCAATGAGGTCTGATATCAAATTTAAGAAAAACTTTAAAATTGCCCTGCTTTTTCTTTAACTTGTGTTGTCTATCCTTGATGCATGAGGTAAAAGGGAGGAGCAAGCATGAAAAAGTGGGGCTTTTTGATATGTATCATTTTGATCGGATATATCGTTACGCAATCACCGGGATGGATTCAGCAGAAGGATGAGTTACCCATCGAGATTCAGAATACGCGTGAGAATCCCGCAGGTTACACCGTATCCGTCACCGGAAACATTCAGGATCAGGTACATAAGGGCAACTTGTTACTGGTGGATAAGCAAT
Source organism: Paenibacillus sp. AGC31 (assembly GCF_057334655.1). Classification (NCBI taxonomy): domain Bacteria; kingdom Bacillati; phylum Bacillota; class Bacilli; order Caryophanales; family Paenibacillaceae; genus Paenibacillus; species Paenibacillus sp. AGC31. Next base: position 52,689 of record NZ_JBHFJH010000042.1, on the reverse strand, counting down.
ACCCCGTTCACCCGGAAGGGGTTAAATCCGATATTGTATATGTGGCACATGAGGATGATCTGCTTCGTGGATATGGAATACTGGATCAGAAAATCATGTTATCACGGCAGGTGGCGCAGGAGTTTCAGAGGATGGTTGAAGCAGCAGGAGAAGAGGGAGTCAGATATTTTCTCGTCAGCAGCGGGTACAGGGATTTTGAAAAGCAGGACGAGTTATATCGGGAAAAGGGTTCAGACTATGCACTTCCTGCGGGACACAGTGAGCACAATCTTGGGTTATCCTTGGATATCGGCTCCAGCTTGGGTGCCATGAATGAAGCACCAGAGGGTGCATGGCTGGAGAAGAATGCATGGAAATACGGATTTATTTTGCGTTACCCAAAGGATAAAGTGCACATCACCGGTATTCAGTATGAACCATGGCACTTTCGATATGTAGGGCTGCCGCACAGTGCTGTCATGTATAAGAATAATCTGGTGCTGGAAGAGTATCTCGATATGCTTAAAGAGAAAGAGAACATTACTGTGGAAGTAGAGGAAGAGCAGTATCACATCCGCTATTATCGGGCCACCAGAGACACAACCGTTTACATACCTGAGCAAGGCCAAACTGAAATATCGGGTGATAACATGGGTGGCGTCATCGTCACCGTAAAGAAATAACAGGGCAACACAAGGGAGGCGAAACAACATGAAGCACAACAACCAGAATAGAAGCAAACATTACATCCTTTGGATTGCCGTTTTCATTATCTATTTATATCTGCTGACTAAGCTGATCCTGTTCAAAGGAAACCCAGTCGATTTTGGCATCGTGAAGGATCGACTGATGGCGTTCTTGCAACAACCGGATCTGGTCCATAACCGAACCGTCAACCTGACACCATTTCAGGAAATCTCACGAGACTGGAACAGCCTGTCGTTACATCGTCCTGGCACCGCAATCCATCTGGTAGGTAATATACTGGCCTTTATCCCTCTGGGCATCTTCATCCCTGTGTTGACGGGCAACAAGTTATTCTCTGGAGTAAAGGTACTCTTGCTGTCTCTGCTGCTCAGTCTGGGTTATGAAGTGACACAATTATTGACTGGCATGGGGATATTCGATGTGGATGATCTGATGCTTAATACACTCGGCGGCTTCATTGGATATATTGTTTTCACTATGGCTCTGGGTCTGAAAAAGGTGTTGGTGGGAGGAGAATCCCGCATGACGACGAAAAAGTTAAATTCTAAGGAAAGTCACGTGTAAGGAGGGGAACAACTTGATTATAATGGCTGTACTGTTCATTAGCGCAGGGCTAATGTTTCTCGTGTATCCACACAAGGTAACGGATGCTTCGGAAAAACAGATTACGGAGCGAGTGATCATGTCTAGATGGGTTGGAGGCTCGTTAATTGCTCTGTCGTGTCTGTTTCTGATCATGGGTACGATTCAACTGTTAGATCAAGCCTCACATCACATTGGGCATTAAAAGGCAGTTTGGCCTCGAAGCAACGGAGAATACACACATACTGAAACCATAGCTCCTCGTAACGTGCAGATTGCACGTTACGGGGAGCTTTTTTTATTGTTTCATAAGGTATCGAATTTAGCATAGGACCAGTGAACTTTGCGAGTAACATCGCAAATGAGGTAAAGTAGAGATGATGCGTTAGTACCTATCCCTTATAAAAAAGGAGGACATACATTGTATTCATTAGCTATACAACTAGCAGGAACAATGAAAGCCATTATGCAAATTGAAACTGAAATTGCTGAAGCTAAGATTGATCAACAGGCTGAAGAGATCATACTTGGTATGGAAAAGAGAAGATCAGCTTTAATAAATAGTGTCACACGTGATGAATTAATGGTCATCCAAACAGTGATGAACGTAGGAAGGTCAGAAAGAGGGTATCGTTATCATTTTAATTCGGAAGACGTTGAGATTATTAACCTTCCCATTGAGTTAGACGAGCATGAGTTGATGCAGAAATATTCCTACTATCTGATACATAAAACCAAAGAGGAATTAGCATATGGAATTGAATATCATACGCTTGTCTCATCATTTCTAAAAGAAGGTATAGAAATTTTGAAACTCTAGACCATTACCCGACATACTGATAGGAGGTCTGCAAGATGATAATGAAAATTTCGTATTATACACCAGATGGATTCTACTATTATGTCCCCGATCAATATGCAGAGAAGATGGAAGAGTGGAGAATTGAATTTTCAGATTTTTTGCAGAGTATAGAGGGGAAACATCCATTCACAGAATACATAGAGTCCATTAATTATGAGGGTGAGCTGGAATATGCCGTTTTTGTAAGATGCTACGGAGGAGATGAGTTTGTAGACTGGATTAACGTAGAGAAACTAAACTGCAGAGGTATATATCGTATAGCTGAGCCACCTGATGATTCGGAAGTTGGCTTGAAAATTGATTTTTAAACGTATCCCGATTATAAAAAGCAAAGCCAAAAAAGCTCCCCATTACGTGCAATCAGCACGTGGTGGGGAGCTTTTTTGTATAACTTCATCACATTAATGATTCATGTAATTAAGCTTTTTTCATCATTTGACGCAATACAGTTTGCAGGATACCGCCGTTATGGTAGTAATCCACGTCAACCATGCTGTCCAGACGAGCGATAACAGGGAAGTCGAACTGTGTACCGTCTTCACGAGTTACGGTAACTTTCAACTCTTGTCCCGGCTTCACATCATTGCTGAGGCCAGTAATGTCATACGTTTCACGTCCGTTCAGGCCGAGACTGGACCAGCCGTGACCTTCCTGGAATTGCAATGGCATTACGCCCATGCCGACCAGGTTACTACGGTGAATCCGCTCGAAGCTTTCTGCGATAACGGCTTTGACGCCGAGCAGGAATGTTCCTTTTGCCGCCCAGTCACGGGAGCTTCCTGTACCATACTCTTTACCAGCGATAACGATCAGGTTCTGTCCTTCATCCTGATACTTCATGGAAGCATCATAGATGGACATTTCTTTGTCCGTTGGCAGGTACTTCGTGATACCGCCTTCTGTACCAGGAGCTACCTGGTTACGAATACGAATGTTGGCGAATGTACCACGCATCATTACTTCATGGTTACCACGGCGTGAACCGTAGGAGTTGAAGTCTTTGCGCTCTACGCCATGTTCTTTCAGGTACAATCCAGCCGGGCTGGATGGTGCAATATTACCTGCTGGCGAGATGTGATCCGTTGTTACGGAATCCGCAAGCAATGCCATAACGCGTGCAGAACGGATATCTGCGATATCGTTCAACTTGTCGCCAAGCTCTTGGAAGAATGGAGGATTCTGAATGTACGTGGAGTTCGGGTCCCACTCGTACAATTCGCCTTCCGGTACAGAAATTGAATTCCAACGCTCATTGGCTGTAAATACATTCTCGTACTTGTTGCGGAACATCTGAGCGTTCAGGGAACTTGCGATGGTATCCTTGATTTCCTCGGAGGTAGGCCAGAGGTCTTTCAGGAATACAGGCTCATTGTTCGTATCATAACCGATTGGATCGGTTTCAAAGTCAATATTTACGGTACCCGCAAGTGCATATGCTACAACGAGTGGTGGTGATGCCAGGTAGTTGGCTTTAACCTGTGCATGCACACGGCCTTCAAAGTTACGGTTACCAGACAATACAGCCGCTACGGTCATATCGTTCTCAGCAATAGCTTCGCTCACTTCGTCCGGCAGTGGGCCGGAGTTACCGATGCATGTTGCACAACCGTAGCCGGCAACGTTGAATCCGAGTTTGTCGAGATACGTGATCAGACCTGCTTTTTCCAGGTACTCGGTAACAACAAGTGAACCTGGTGTCAGACTGCTTTTCACATATCCTGGTTTGGTCAGGCCGCGTTCAACTGCTTTTTTCGCCAGTAGTCCCGCTCCAACCATAACACTTGGATTCGAAGTGTTCGTACAACTTGTGATCGCCGCGATCACAACAGCGCCTGCCTTCAGTTCACTGTTGGAACCGTCCGGATGCTTCACAGGTACGGATTGTTCGATTTTCTCATCGCTCAGACCGTAGCCGCCTTTATCTACAGGTGTGCGGATGATGCTGTTGAAGCTTTCTTTCATTTGTGTCAGCTCGATGCGATCTTGTGGACGTTTTGGTCCGGCAATACTTGGTACAACAGAGCCGAGATCCAGTTCAATCACATCTGTGAATTCAGGATCAACGGTGCTTGAAGTACGGAACATGCCTTGAGCTTTGTAATAAGCTTCAACCAATTCTACCTGCTCGTCAGGACGGCCAGTGTTACGCAGGTAGTTCAATGTTTCACTATCAACAGGGAAGAAGCCGATCGTTGCGCCATATTCTGGTGCCATGTTGGCTACTGTTGCACGGTCAGCCAGACCGATGTTGGCAAGACCTGGTCCGTAGAACTCAACGAATTTACCAACAACGCCTTTTTTACGAAGCAATTGGGTAACGGTCAGTGCAAGATCCGTTGCTGTTGCGCCTTCACTCAGGCTGCCTGTCAGTTTGAAACCAATAACGTCCGGTGTTACAAAATAAAGCGGTTGGCCCAGCATGCCTGCTTCGGCCTCGATTCCACCAACACCCCAACCAACAACGCCAAGTCCGTTGATCATGGTGGTGTGGGAGTCTGTACCTACGAGGGAATCCGGGAATACAACGGTTTCGCCGTCAACGGTTTTGGTTGCTGCCACGGAAGCCAGATACTCCAGGTTAACCTGGTGAACGATCCCTGTGGATGGTGGAACGGCACGGAAGTTGTTGAATGCCGTTTGGGCCCAACGCAAGAAGCGGTAACGCTCCTCATTACGCTCAAACTCGACTTTGATATTGTAATCAAGTGCATCGTTGGTACCAAAAGCATCAACCATAACGGAGTGGTCGATAACGAGATCGACGGGTACGAGCGGGTTGATCTGTTTTGGATCGCCGCCTGCTTTTTTTACAGTATCACGCATTGCAGCGAGGTCAACGACAACCGGTACACCGGTGAAATCCTGCAGAACAATACGTGCAGGGATGAATGGAATTTCCTTGTTATTGTCACGGCCATCTGCCCAGCCGGTCAGTTGTTTTACGTGTTCTTCGGTGATGGCACGTCCGTCGAATTGACGAATTGCTGCTTCAAGCAACACTTTAATGGAGAAAGGGAGCCTGGAAAGATCGCCGTGGCCGTTTTCCTGAAGAGCATCGAGACTGTAGTAGCGGTAAGACTTGCCTCCAACCTCAAGACTGCGAGCGGCGGAGAAATGATTCTTTGCTGACATACATGTACCTCCTTGGGATGTGTCGGTGAGATGAAGAAAACGTTCATTTAGGTGAAGAACAGGCCTTCATCGTTCCGTGTTCTTGTGTATTAGTTTCATCAGATGAAACGTAATTTCATAATCATAACTTTAGTTTTAAGTATACCGTTTTCACCTCCGTACGTAAAGGTCTTTTTGCCTGATCAAGCAAGCTTTTGGACCAATGAAGGCGTTTTCGTGAAGTGAGCAGGAATAAGATATCTCGTGTACCTGTATTTGCCGAATTTCGGATCTCCCTCCTGAGCCGTGTACATACAACCGAAGACCCTTTCATATGAATAGTAGGAGTTTATATACGCAATGAAATATTCCAGACAGAACTTATGCCAAAGGGGGACATAGGCTTGGAACGGGAATGGAAGAGTGCCTTATATACTTACGTGAACCAGTACAATCGCTGTGAGATCGACTACCGTCCACAGACCAGCGAACGGATTGTTACCGATCCTGACTTCGTGGTGGAACGGGGAGAGCGTATGGCAAGGCTGGACGAATGGTATCGTAAACGGCGCGCCGTGCCTCTTCGCAGCGAGACCAGCGCCAAGCTTGTGCGCACGCTTATGGATGGCCAGGAAGAAGCGGTGGTGGATGTACAATTGTACAGCAGACTGTTCTACGAGAAGAGCGGGATCACCCACCGGGAGGACCGGATTGAGCGGGAGCGGTTAACCTTTCTGCGGCAGAGTGGTGGATGGATCATTGGGCGGGTCGAGCGAGAAGTGCCGGAGCGTCGCCCTGCTGGGGAAGGACGTCTGTTTCAACAAGCTGATTTTGTACAGGCGATGAATCGGCCGCTGCTGAATCGGGAAGTGTTGGGTCAAGGAAGAAGCTCACGGCAACAGTCATATCGCAGAGATCTGGCAGTTGCCTATGCAGATCGGTGGTGGAATGCGGGTAATCCGGCATTTGAGGAATTTGATGTGGATTGTACCAATTACGTGTCCCAATGTCTCTTTGCAGGGGGCGCACCCATCCACTATACTGGTAGAAGAGAAGCCGGCTGGTGGTATAAAGGGTATGTGAACGGCTCCGAAATGTGGAGTTACAGTTGGGCAGTTTCCAACAGTCTGGAGCGTTATTTGTCAGGCAGCAGCTGGGGTCTGACCGCGACAGAAGTGGAGCGTCCTGAGCAGCTGATGCTCGGTGATGTTATTCTCTACGATTGGGATGGAGATGGACGATTTCAGCATAGCACCGTTGTGACCGCGTTTGATGCGGGCGGCATGCCGCTTGTTAACGCACATACGGTTAGCAGCCGTCACCGATTTTGGGATTACCGGGATTCTTACGCTTGGACGGAGCGGACGGTATACCGGCTTTTTCATATTGCAGATGAGTTTTGATGACGAAAGATTTTCGGGATGCGGTGACGCAGACATCCAGTTCCGTGTAAAATAAGACCAGATAATGCAAGCAGAATAACAAGGGTGCTGAGCATGCAAACATGACAGCATCAGGCACAGATAATCGGAGGGTACACATGAGTATGGATAAATTAAAAGTAGGCGTCGTGTACGGCGGAAAATCGGGCGAGCATGAGGTGTCGCTGCAAACGGCGTTTGCTGTAACAAACGCATTTGATTATGAAAAGTATGAACTGGTTCCTTTTTATATCTCCAAGCAGGGGACGTGGAAAAAAGGACCTGTCATGCATGCGCCGTTCGCGCAGATTGAAGACATGAAGCTGGAGCAATCGGCGGGTGGAACACAGGATGCGCTGAACGCCCTGTTTGGCCGTTTGTATGGTGGAGCAGAAGCGCTGGACGTGATGTTCCCTCTGCTGCATGGTACGTTTGGAGAGGATGGCACCATTCAGGGCATGTTTGAGATGGCGGATATGCCATATGTAGGTGCAGGTGTACTGGCTTCGGCTGGCGGCATGGACAAAGTGGTCATGAAAAAGCTGTTTGCACAGGCTGGCATTGACCAATGTGCCTTTACGTATTTTAACGCGACACAATGGAAACAGACAGAGCACGAAATGATCGTGCAGGTCGAAGATCAGCTGGGGTATCCATGTTTTATCAAACCGGCGAATCTGGGCTCCAGTGTAGGCATCTCCAAAGCACGTAACCGCGATGAACTGAAGACAGCTGTCGAGTTCGCACTTCGGTATGATACGAAGGTTGTCATTGAGGAGTTCGTTGAAGCCCGCGAAGTTGAGGTCAGCGTCCTCGGCAATGACGAGCCCATGGCTTCCGTTCCAGGTGAGATTGTATCCTCCGGTGAGTATTATGACTATGCAGCCAAGTATATTGATGGTCAATCACAGATGCTGATTCCAGCTCCACTGGACCCAGAGGCCGCAGATCGCATTCGCGAGGCAGCTTTGCAGGCGTTCCGTGCGATTGAAGGTAACGGTATTTCACGTGCCGACTTCTTCATTCGGAAAAATGACGGCGCCTTGCTTATTAATGAAGTCAACACCATGCCTGGTTTCACACCATACAGCATGTATCCACTTCTTTGGCGTGAGACAGGTGTATCGTATGCCGAACTGCTGGATCGCATGATTGAGCTGGCACTGGAGCGTTACAACCGCAAGCAGGCACTGAATTACGAGAACGGCGTACAGGCGTAGCCTGAGACCACAAGATCAGGAGGGATATGCATGGGATTTCAGACTGAATTCAATTCCGTATGCAAGTTCAAGAATGAGCAGGAGCTGTTCGAACTGCTTGAATACGGACGCGGCAAAATGGTCAAACAGGGCTTCCGGGTATTTCCTACCGGCCAGAAAGTGATTGCATACACACCGGATAACGTGGCTGTAGCCATCGTCAAGATCGTGGTTTCCATTGCGGAGATCAACTTCCAGGGGCAAGAGGTAACCGAGGTGGAGATGCAACTCATCCGCAAATTGACTGAGGAAGAATCACGCATTCAGACTGCCCTTGCGGATGAGATGTTCTTTGGAGAGCAAGCACAGGAGTAGTTGTTGACTGTAAGTGCGGGTCAGAAGGACGGATTTGCCAGAATACGATTATGGTCACTCTTTTAGGGTAAAACTTGGTTATATACAGTGACGGTACATCCTGACGGCTGAATATGCCGTGCGGGTTCTCCGCCCTAATAGAGAGGAAGAGATTCATGCTCGTACGCTTTGGTTACGTGGCAATGTCCGTGCTTATAGAGAATGCCTCGCCTTCCCGGACCATGACCATGTCGAGTTTTAACAAAATCGATGACAGGGAAGCGGCGATCCGCAAGCTCGAACGGATTGCAGCAGAGAACCTGCACAATACATTACGTTTGCTCAGGCACAACAAGGGTAGCCATATTCATGTATATCGCTTCTCTTCCAAATTGATTCCACTGGCAACACACGAGGACCTGAATGACTGGGACCCGTTCCCGGTACTGAAGCAGGACTTTGCGGCCATTGGTGATTTTGTGAAGGAAAACCATATGCGTGTGTCCTTTCATCCGGATCATTTTACCGTACTTAGTACCCCCCGCGAGCAAGTTCTGCACAACTCGATTCGCGACCTTCGTCATCATGTTCGGATGCTGGATGCCATGGGGCTGAATGCCACTGCCAAGAACAATATACATATTGGTGGTGCATACGGGGACAAGCCTTCGGCGGCGCTTCGTTTTGAAGAAAACTTTTTGAAGCTGGATCGGGACATTCAGGAGCGGCTCACACTCGAAAATGATGACAAAACGTTCAATGCGCCTGAGACACTGGCCGTGTGCCAGCGCTTGGGATTGCCCATGGTACTGGATATCCATCACCATTGGGTGAACAACGAAGGAGAACAGGCATGGGATCTGTGGCCTGATATTCTAACGACCTGGCAGTCGCCGCTTGCCCAGGCAGATTCACCGGCTGATCACCCATTGCCACCCAAAATCCATGTCTCCAGTCCAAAGAGTGAGAAGGATCTGCGAGGTCATGCCGATGGGGTAGAGGTAGAGCCGGTGCTCGACTTCTTGCGTCATATCGCAGCAGATACCCCAAGGATTGACGTGATGATCGAGGCTAAACGCAAAGATGAGGCACTTGTACAACTGATGCAGAAGCTGGCATTCTATCACGAAGAGGGTGTGGAGTGGGTGGACGAGTCTACCGTCATCATTCATCCGTAGTGCCAAAAGGGGCCTGGGCAACGAGAAACTTTACGACCTGTGGGGCGTATACTTTTAACAAGTATTTCAACTTTTCGTAGATTGATATAGAAAGTAGAGTGAACGCTTTGAATGAGAAGGAAAAAACACCTTATGTCGTGACAAGCAAAAGCTATACTGCCGTTGCCATTAATGCAGCTTCCAAAGCTGGCGAATGGATCAAAAGCCGTCTTGGGACGGTAGCTGAACTTGGCACCAAATATTCACCCCAAGATCTGGTGACCGAAGTGGATAAAGGAGCGGAGCAGATGATCCGCCGCCTGATTCTCACGCATTTTCCCCACCATGCCATTCTGGGTGAAGAAGGCGTCGAACCGGGACCGGAAGCTTCGGCAAAAGCACTGAAAGAGGCCGAGGAAGAAGAGTTCCTTTGGATTGTTGATCCTGTGGATGGAACGACGAACTTTGTACACGGATTCCCGTTTTATTCGGTGTCCATCGCATTGGCTCACAATGGTGAAGTCATTGTTGGCGTGATCTACGACCCTTCCCGTGATGAAATGTTTGTTGCGGAAAAAGGGAAAGGAGCATATGTTCACGGAAACCGGATGCTTGTATCTGGTGAACAGGAACTGGCTCAGAGCCTGATTGCGGTGGGATTCCCGGCAGACACAACCTTTGCGTTGCCACTAAATATGGCCGCTGTGCAGGCGCTTGCTCCGCAAGTTCGTAATTTGCGTGCAGGCGGATCTGCCGCCCTTCATCTGGCGTATGTTGCAGCAGGACGTCTCAGCGCCTACACCGAAGTTGGATTAAAACCGTGGGATATTGCAGCAGGTGCGCTGCTGGTTGAAGAATCAGGCGGTAAGGTTACGGATACCATCGGAACGCCTTACCAACTGTCTGTGAACCATGTCGTTGCCAGCAATGGCAAAATCCATGATGCACTGACGGATGTGTTGAAGGAAGCGAAGGCTACCGGTCTGGAGTGAGTTTATTCAACTCATCGATGCTTTAATAACCTGTAATTGTACATTAACGGAGGGGACAGAAAGCATCTGAAGAAGCGGAGCGCTCGCCTTTATCACCGGATTTCTACCTTGGAAAAGGGAATCAAAGAAATCTGGGGATAACAGCGATCGGAAGATGGTTCTGTACACGAAGTGAAAGTACAATAGTAATAATTAACACAGGTATGACTTTAATTAAAGGAGCGAGAACAATGGATGAATCCAAAGAACTGGAACGACGGCTCAGTGATATGCTGACGGAAGGGGACATGGAAGAGTCCGGCGACACCGATCAGCGTGAACGCCAGCTGATTCCTCCCAAATATGAAGTGCGAATCCAGACGGAACGTGATCCAATTGTCGAGGAAACGTTAAAGTACCGGAAGATGGCACGCGAAGTGGATGATCGTTATGATCGGTATCTGGAGCGGGCTACGGGGAACAAATCGGAGAGCGACAAGGGTCATTCGATCGCTGAAGATTCGAATAAGCCGCAATCTTAACGAATCACTGAACGTCATAGCTGAGCTTAACCAGTAACAGGCTCCCCTCCAGGGAGTCTGTTACTTCATGTGTGCTCTCAGTAGAGAGGACAACACCTACTTTAAAATGATAGAATAGAGTAACACCAACTGATGTCATTGGAATGACCAATGTACTATAAATTAGTGAGGTTGTTAAAAAAGTCCGCTTTTGATTACGAAGGATGCCTAACGGCATCATCAGCATCGAATATGGAATTCAGCCGAAATGTCCGTTGCTCACGTAGTTTTCCTACGCTCTGCTACTCCATTTCTAGCTTCATCCCGTCTTCTCGGTACTGAAAACCGCCCTTTTTGAACACGTATATTAGTGTAATTATAGATTAGTGAGAAGGAGTGTTACCCTGAATGAAGCGTAAACGTATATGGGAAAATACAGCTGCCGGTTTAACGGTAAGCATGTTGGCAGGAGTGCTGCTCTTCACATCTTCTGCATTGCCTGCACACGCGGCTGACACCAAAACCGGTGTATTGCCAGCGGGTACAAACGAGACTTCGCTGACAGCGAAGAAAGATGCAGTAGCCGTAACTAAGGAGTTCCGCATCGTCACATTGGGAGATTCCATAACGGTAGGTTATGAGCCCAACACAAAAGAATTGCCTTATGGTTATGTAGAACGTTTGCATGAGCAAGGTTTGCTGCATGGACGTACACAAGTGGACAACAACGGGATTGCCGGATTGAGAACCAGTGGCCTGAAAAACTTCACTACTGCAATTAAGGATGGTAAAACGCTGACTTCTGAAGCCATTCAACCAAGTCTTCCTGATCCAAGAGCGGGACAGATCGGAGCCAATACTGCTGCAATCCGTGAGAGTGTAGCACAGGCCAATCTGGTTGCAATTACCATTGGGGGAAATGATGTATCGGAGCTTCTCGGTACAGCAGACAAACTGAGTGATCAGGAACTGCAAGCGAAGGTAAAAGAATTACTCGCAACCTATACAGCCAATGTTAGTGCAACGATTAATGATATCCATGAAATTAACCCGACAGCTACAATTGTCATCGCCGACCAGTATCAACCGATGCCAGAAGTAGCAGGCAAAGCACTCTATGCCAAACTGATGGAGGCATCTCAAGGTTTCACACAGACCATTGATGGCATTGCAGCACAATTCACTGCTCAGGGTACCGATGTCAAAGTCGCACACGTGGCCAAGGAGTTTGTTGGTGGTGAAGGCACGATGACACATATGATCAAAGATCGTGATTTCCACCCGAACCAATTTGGATATGCGGCCATTGCCGAAGTATTTGCCAAAACGATCTGGGGAGATTACACCAAGCTGACTGCACCTGCCACAGGTGAACCAATGAATATTATCGTGAGTGGCAAAACACTAAATACACCGTACAAACCGATTATCCGTAACGGCAAAAACTTTGTGGCGATTCAAGACATCGTAAACGCTGTAGGTGCTACTACGGTGTGGGATAATAAAACTTCAACCGCAACCATTACATATGGAGACCGAAAGGTTGCTGTGAAGATTGGTGCCAATGCTGTGAAGGTAAATGGAGCATCGGTTACTGTGGATACACCTGCATTCCTGAACAAGGTAGGCAAAGAGTCCAAAACATATGTACCACTTGCCATGGTGGCTGAAGGTCTTGGCTTTGATGTGCAATATGTAGCGAAGCTGAAAACTGTTTTTGTTAATCCGTAAATTGTATTTCATGCTTTAACATGATGTTATTTAACGGCCAGAATGCCTTGATCTGTTCAAGGTATTCTGGCCGTTTTGTGTTCTTTTTGCGTTGCTGACACAGATGCATACCTTCTCTAATGACCTGAAATGTTGCATAAATATATCTTGTCAGATGACCAATGGATGTGTAAATATGAAAATAACTTACAATAAAACCACTAACGCATCGTATGACAGCACCCTTCGCAACCCAAAGGAGCGCTTAGGATGAACAAAATTAAGAACGCTTTCACAACACTACCGATTCATCACAAAACGATTCTTCTCATCGGACTTTTGATGTTAATCAGCTTTACGTTTTATGCGTCCGTACTGCGTTATGTGTTCAGTATCTATGACCGTCAGATCTATGAGAAATCCTCGCAGGTCCTCAATATGTCTTCGGTAGGTATTGAGAATCAACTTCGTGAAATTTCTAATCTTTCCTTCAAGGTAATGTCGGACGAGCCGCTTCAGCAATATCTGCTCCAACTGAAAAAGGCCGAAACGGGTTACGAGAAAAATGGATTACGTAAAAAAATTACCAACAGGTTAGTCGCTTATGCCGGTTCCGAAAAATACGTCTATTCCATGCTATTTATCGATAATGATAATAACGTTATGGCCGCAGGCAATCGGGAGGGAATTTCGGAGTCGAAGCAAAAGGAACTGGTTGCACTGGGACAGCAATACTCGGGCTCCAATGCCTGGCATACCAGTGGGGATAAACAGTCCAGGCTTTTGTCGGTCCGACAGGTGAAATCCTTTATTGGCGGAGCATTTACATTGGAGGAACTCGGCACACTGATCATCCGCGTCCGGCTGGACCGAATTGTACAGGACCAGATGCAAGAACCGGCTGAGGACTCCCAATTACTCATTACGGATGGAAAAGAAGTGATCTATCCAACAGAATCAGCCGTCAGTGAAGCCGAGATTGAGTCTGAACTGAAGCGCACCCAGCCCTACGGAATTGCCATGTTTGAGCATGGGAGACACTTTGTAGCTCGTGCGCATTCTTCCTATACGGATTGGACCTATCTGTACACAACCCCGTTTGACCAGATGTTTAAACAGATCCAGTTTGTCAAACAGTTGGTCACGGTGATCTTCATCATGATCTTTCTGGCGGCGCTTATCATTGGAGCGAGATTCTCTCGCAGTATTACCCATCCGATTGCGCAGTTGATCAAAAAGATGCGTAATATCGAAAAAGGTGATCTGGATAAGCTGGAGGAGGCAGCCCTTGGCAATGTTCCGATATCTCCACAGAATGAGGTTGGGCTGCTGCATCGCACATTCAAGATGATGCTTCAACGAATACGTGAATTGATTGATGAGAATTATGCCAAGCAATTGGTGATTCGTGAGACTGAGTTGAAAGCGCTTCAGGCGCAGATTAATCCACATTTTCTATACAACACGCTTGAATCCATTAACTGGCTGGCTAAAGTACAGAAGCAACGACAGATCTCGGAAATGGTTGAGGCTCTCGGATTTCTGCTGCGTAGCTCTGTGAATATGTCCGAGAAGTGGATCACGCTGGAAAGAGAGCTGGATATTGTCCGCAGTTACGTGACAATTCAGCGCACACGTTTTGAGGAAAGACTGGATTTCGACATGGAAATTGCCCCAGAGGTAGGAACGGCGCGGATACCGAAGTTAACATTACAGCCTTTGGTGGAGAACGCCATACATTATGCACTCGAACCAAGCATTGACCCTTGCCGGATTCGTATTCGGGCGAGAGCAGATGGAGACAAGGTGATTATTGAAGTCGAGGATGACGGTCCGGGGATGACACCGGAATTCCTGGAACAACTACACGAAGGACGTATTCAGACAAGAGGACAGGGCATTGGGTTATCTAACATCCAGGAACGAATCAGACTGACCTTCGGTGATGAAGGTGGAATGGTGATGAGCAGCAAGCCCGGATCAGGAACTGTAGTATCGATCAGCATACCTTGGATCAGAGAGGACGATGACGATGTACAAAGTGATGCTCGTAGATGACGAACGTGTCATTCTGGAGGGGATTTCCCAAGTGGTCGATTGGGCCGCAGCAGGTACGGAATTGGTGGGTACGGCGAGGAACGGGATCGAAGCATTGGACAAAATTGGGCAGTCAAGACCCGATATTATTATTACGGATATTTCCATGCCAGGTCTGGATGGTCTCGGACTCATAGAGAAGGCATCCGAAGCATACCCGGGAGTACGTTTCATTATGTTATCCGGCTACAAGGAGTTCGAATATGCCCGGAGAGCGATGCAATATGGTGTGAAGCATTATTTGCTGAAGCCCTGCAACGAGAATCAGATCCATGATGCGTTAATTGAACTGCTGCAGGAGCATCAGGATGCCCAGGTCAAGGAGCATGTTGCGGGTGAGATGAAACAGCGATTGCAGCGTGTTCTTCCACATGTGAAGGAGCAATTTTTGCTGGAGTTCATGACCAACCGCACCTATGGGCCGGTTGATCTGGAGTATTATCAGGAGCTGTTTGATCTGGAGCTTGAAGAGAACGCAGTTCGGTTACTGTTGTTCCGAATTGTAGATGAACATGATTACAGTCACTTATTTGCGATCAAAAACATTGCCAGTGACCTGCTCCCACATGTCCTTTTAAGCACGACCATTGAAGGCAAACTCCTCATCCTGCTTGCGGATTCAGCTGATCCGGCCGGACTGAAAGAAAGTATTGAAGAGGTTCGGGCTGCATTCACCAGACTATATAAATTGGAAGTGACCGCTGCGCTGAGTGAAGCAGATCGAATGATCCAGTCCCGGCGGTTGTTTCGTGAGGCATTGCAGTATCTGAACCATCGCTTTTTTATCGGTGAAGGCAAGCTGATCACGAAGAATGATCTGGTACTGGCGGGAGAATGCGACGGCGTGCACGTAGAGCAGGATGCGGAGCAACTGTGTCAGTTGATCAAATCGGGCAATACCGAGGAAACAGCGGTAGAGGTGGATCGTCTGTTTGATCTATTATCACGTCAGCAGCTGGAAATTGAAGTGACTCGCTCTTACGTAGTGCAGCTGTACTCGGCGATGGTTCATGTCTGTCCACCTGAGGAGGCAACGGAATTCACCCAGCGTATGGCAGAACTGCCGCATATCGATACGTTATCTGGTTTGAAGTCTTTTGTTGCAAGCAGTGCAGCCCGATTAACTTCCGGTTATTACAAAAACCATATCAGTCGCCAGTCTTCTGCCGTGGAGAAGATGATGGATATCGTGGATCGTCATTATGGAGAGGCAGATCTCTCGCTCAATGGAGTCGCCCATCAGATGTTGTATATGAATCCAGATTATCTGGGTAAGATTTTCAAAAAAGTCACAGGCGAGAATTTCTCCAATTACGTGAATCGTCTGCGCATTGAACGCGCATGTGACCATATTCGCAGAGGCGGGGATGTGAAAGTATTCGAGCTTGCTGAATTGTTCGGATTCGGTGGGAATTCACAATATTTCAGTCAGGTGTTCAAAAAGTGGACCGGTATGACACCTACGGAATTCCGCAGAATCGGCATATAACAATGGACTACCAATCATGTAATTCATGTCTGGGGAGGACGAACAGCGCCGAGAGGAGGCTGTTGTCCTCCTCTGTTTTTTGAACCAACAAGACGGTTTTGTGTATTCAACTCTGGTCGTACATTTGCGAAAATGACATTAACAAGTTTGTGAAAGCGTTATCAGAAACAAAAGGATAACTCGTTCACACAACCATATCAACATAAAAGGGGAGATTGGCATGGTGAAAAAGGCAATATTCCTGATGATGGCTGCTTTGCTCGTGTTTACAGCGGCATGTAGCTCAGGTGGAGGAACTGAAGGAGCATCTGGAGATGACTCAGTTACCCTGCGGATCGCTTGGTGGGGCTCGGATGCACGGCATGAATATACACAGAAGGTCATTGACCTGTACAAATCGAAAAACCCGAATGTCAAAATCGACGTGGAATATGCTTCATTTGATGATTACTGGAAAAAGCTTGCACCACAAGCAGCTGCAAATCAGTTGCCTGACATCGTTCAGATGGATATTTCCTACATCAGCCAATATGCACAGAATGGTCAACTTGAGGATCTAGCGCCTTATCTGGGCAATCAGATCAAAGTGGACGATGTGTCCGAGAACGTTATTAGCACAGGTGTAATTAACGGCAAACAATACGGCGTACCTGCCGGTGTTAACGTTCTGGGCTTCCAATATGACCCTGCTTTGCTTCAAAAAGCGGGAGCAGAAGCTATGCCTGAAAATATGACATGGGAATCATACGAAGCACTGGGCAAACAAGCCGCAGAGAAAGGCCTGTATTTGGATGGAGGGGTAGCTCCTGATATCTTCTTCCATTACTTCCTGCGTACCAAAGGACATTCGCTTTACAATGCAGAAGGAACTGGCCTTGGTTATGATGATGACCAATTGTTTGTGGAGTTCTTCGGACTTATGCGCCGCATGATCGAGCAGGGTGCAGCACCTACGCCGGATGTAGCCAACCAAACCAAAGGCATTATTGAGGAATCAGATCTCGTGAAGGAAAAAGGAATTGGCGTATGGCAATGGTCCAACCAGTTCGTAGCCTTGCAACAGGTGGCGAACCGTCCACTCGAAATCGCTCCAATGCCAGGACCGGATATGGAAAAAGGACTATATATGCAACCAAGTATGTATTGGGGTGTAACGTCCAACTCCAAAGTGAAGGAAGAAGCGGCTAAATTCATTGATTTCTGGGTGAATGACGTAGAAGCGAACAAACTGATCAAAGGTGAGCGCGGTGTGCCAATTTCAGGAGCAATCAAAGAAGCCATCGCACCTGAGCTGAGTGACGCAACAAAACAAGTTTTTGAATTCGTAGCAGCCATGGAGCCAAAAGCTTCACCAATGAGTTCTCCGCCACCGGTTGGTTCACCTGAAGTAATCTCTGCTCTGGCAGATGTGGCTGAAGAGTTGAACTTTGGCAAAATTACACCTGAACAGGCAGCAGAAACATTCCGCAAGAACGCCGAATCTGTACTTGCGAACAATAAATAACAGTTGAATGATGGCTTGCTCGTCCCACTTCAGGGATGGTCGGGAATGGGGCTACTCGCAAATGCGAGGGCCTTTCCCCGTCCAGATGACCGAAGCCAGGATGAGGGAGCAAGCTGATCCATGAAGGAGGTTCGTTCCATTGAGGCAGTATTCGTCGTTACGTAGAAACTTAACTGGATATGCGTTCATAAGCCCGTTTATTATTGGATTCCTGGGCTTCACACTCATCCCCATGTTTGTGTCCTTATATATGTCGTTCACGAGTTATAACTTATTCACTTCTCCGCGGTGGATTGGGCTTGATAACTACACCAAAATGTTTTTTGATGACCCGAAATATTGGAACTCGGTCAAAGTGACGTTTCTGTATGTATTCATTGGGGTACCGTTAAGGTTGATCTTTGCCCTCTTCGTAGCGATGGTCCTAAACACTGGCTCTCGTATGATTGGAACGTACCGGACGCTGTATTACCTGCCATCCATTATCGGTGGTAGTGTGGCCGTATCCATTATGTGGCGTAACCTCTTCAGTAATGAGGGTGTTATCAACAGTGCTCTAACGGCAATCGGGATCGGGCCAATCAGCTGGTTTGGTGACCCGAATGCGTCCCTGGTTATGCTCATCTCACTGTCTGTATGGCAGTTTGGTTCGTCCATGCTGATCTTCCTGGCTGGTCTCAAAAATATCCCTACTGAGATGTACGAGGCAGCAGGTGTGGATGGCGCGAATCCTATACGGAAATTTTTCAGCATCACCTTGCCACTGCTTAGCCCGATCGTCCTGTTCAATATGATTATGCAGACGATTGGAGCATTCATGACGTTTGTACCTGCCTATATTATCTCCAAAGGCGAAGGCGGTCCAATGGACGGTACGATGCTGTACTCCCTGTATCTGTTCCGTCAGGCGTTTATGTTTAACAACATGGGTTATGCTTCGGCAATGGCCTGGATCATGCTCATCATGATCGGTATACTCACGGTAGCTGTCTTCCTGACATCCAAGTACTGGGTGTTCTACGAATCTGAAGGAGGGAAGTAACGATGGTTTGGAGAAATGTAAAGTGGCCCGTTTATCACCTGTTCGTTGCAGCTCTTGCCCTCCTGATGCTCTATCCGGTCCTATGGATGCTATTCAGTTCATTCAAGGAAAGCCGTACGATCTTTGTCACAGCGGATACCCTGTTTCCTGCGGAGTGGATCTGGAGCAACTATGTGGATGGCTGGAAAGGCACAGCTGGAAGACCGTTTATGGATTACATCACCAACTCACTTGTAATCGTAGTGATATCTACCATCGGTGCTGTGATATCGTCATCGCTGATCGCTTTCGGTTTTGCCAGACTTAACTTCAAGGGACGTACATTCTGGTTCTCCTTGATGATGTTAACACTGATGTTGCCACATGACGTGGTATTGGTTCCTCAGTACATCATTTTCACGAAGCTCGGCTGGCTGAACACTATCTTGCCAATTGTTGTACCTACATTCTTCGGAATGCCGTTTTTCATCTTCCTGATGGTACAGTTCATTCGAACGATTCCGAAGGAACTGGATGAGGCAGCAACCATCGATGGATGTAACAAATTCAGACTGTATATCCAGATTATTATGCCGCTGATCAAGTCTTCTCTGGCGACTGCAGCCATCTTCTCCTTCTACTGGAGATGGGAGGATCTGCTCGGTCCGGTATTGTACCTGAACTCGCCTGATAAATACACCGTGTCGATGGCGCTGAAAATGTTCCTCGATAGCGAATCTGCTTCCAACTGGGGTGCAATGTTCGCCATGTCCATCGTCAGTCTGGTTCCGGTTGTAGCTGTGTTCTTCATCTTCCAAAAACAAATTGTTCAAGGGATGAGCACCAGCGGATTGAAAGGATAAGCCGGATTCACTGTATCTTCGTATCTTCGCCCGAATGAACGTTTACAAAAGTTAACCAAGGAGGTTATCGCTTTTGAATAAAGCTCAAGGTAGTCAGGCCGTTGCCATGGGGGCAGCGGCAGAGGGCCAGGCAGTGTCCGTGACCAGCTGGAAGTTTAACTTTGGACCAGACTCGGGAAGAGCAGATGAGACAGGGGATTATCTGAAAGTAACTGCAACAACCGCATATGAAGAACGCGGAGGATACGGATTCGAGGCAGGATCTCTGGTGTATGAGAAACAACGGAGCGGTGATGACGATGTGTCGGATCCCACGAAACAACATCATAACAATCCGGGGCAGACAACCATGTCTGCCCGATTGCGTTCAGGCTTCTGTATTCCGCTCAAAGCATCGTTCATCGTGGATGTTCCCGACGGAACCTACCAAGTATTACTTGTTGCAGGGGATGAATTGGCTGAGACAATGACCCGCGTGAAAGCTGGTGAAGGCAGGCTTGTACTGCCAACCATTCGCACACTTCCCGGACAATACGCAGAGGTTAGATTCTCGGTTGTTGTTCGCGGCGGCAGACTTCGTCTGTCATTCTCCGGTCCTGCACCGAGAATCAATGCGTTAGAGATTACCCTTGCGAATCAGACCATGACCGTATTTCTTGCTGGGGATTCAACCGTAACAGATCAGCCGGAAAGTGGATATCCGTATTGCGGTTGGGGCCAGTTATTGCCAGCGCAGTTCAAACATGATGTGGCAGTGGATAATCACGCCCAGTCAGGCCGAAGTTCCCGCAGTTTCATCAATGAAGGCAGATTGAGCGCCATTATGGAGCGAATGAAGCCAGAGGATTTTTTATTTATTCAATTTGGACATAACGATGAGAAGCCGGACCCTGAACGTGGGACGGACCCATTCACAACATATAAGGAATATTTGAAAAAGTATATCGACGCTGCACGCGAAGCCGAGGCTCGTCCAGTGCTCATAACCCCGGTGCATCGTCGCTATTTTGCGGATGATGGCACATTGACCGATACCCACGGCGATTATATCATCGCCATGCGTGAGCTTGCCGAAGAGGAAGATGTTCCGCTGATCGATCTGGCTGAGCGCAGCCGTCTTCTGTTCGAGCAGGCAGGCGTAGAAGGCACTAAGGACGACTTTATGTGGGTACTTCCAGGCGAGTATGTGAACTTCCCCTCAGGCGTGGAGGATAACACACATTTTCAGGAACGCGGCGCCCGCCGCCTTGCCCAGCAGGTGGCAGAAGCCATACGCGAGTTGCAATTGCAACCGTTGCAGATGTATCTGCGGTAGGTTCATGCCCTTAATAATTAAGCGAGTTAAACGAAGTAACGAGCCAACAAAAGTTGCCAGCGAAAGAGCGAAGGCAATAATTTTTCAAAAAACAGGCGAGCGTAGCAGCGGAGGAGGACGGAATCGGGTAGAGGGAGCGAAGCGTCCGCCTTTGGAGCGGGATTTCCCCTGCTGAGGGGGAATAGAAGAAATCCCGAGCCAACAGCGGCCCACAGCCCGATCCGTCCGCCAAAGCGGCTGCCCTGCGAGCTATTCAGGGTTTAAAAGCTGTAGCGAGTTAAACGAAGTAACGAGCCAACAAAAGTTGCCCAGCGAAGAGCGAAGGCAATAATCTTTTAAAAGCCAATGGCGAGCGTAGCAGCGGAGGAGGGCGGAATCGGGTAAAGGGAGCGAAGCGTCCGCCTTTGGAGCGGGATTTCCCCTGCTGAGGGGAAATAGAAGAAATCCCGAGCCAACAGCGTTCCACAGCCCGATCCGCCCACCGAAGCGACTGCCCAGCGAGCTATTCAGGGTTTAAAAGCTGTAGCGAGTTAAACGAAGTAACGAGCCAGCAAAAGTTGCCTAACGAATAGCGAAGGCAATAATCTTTTAAAAAACAGGCGAGCGTAGCAGCGGAGGAGGGCGGAATCGGGTAAAGGGAGCGAAGCGTCCGCCTTTGGAGCGGGATTTCCCCTGCTGAGGGGGAATAGAAGAAATTCCGAGCCAACAGCGGTCCACAGCCCGATCCGCCCACCGAAGCGACTGCCCCGCGAGCCCACTGATTTTTAACCTATATTGCACTCGTGAAAAAAAAGGAGGATGTATTTCAATGACACCTGACCAGACAGAATTAGGCACATCTGCCAGGAAGAATGTTTCAGCAGCTACAGGCCACGCCTACTGGGTTATTCCGGATGGTTATATTCCCCCGGAGAGCCGGGGCACATTGGAGAGTCATGAGAGCATCTGTGTACTGAACACCAGTGCCGCGGATGCGGAGCTGCACATCACGATTTATTTTGAAGACAGAGAACCACTCGAAGGTATGGTCGCTGAAGTGCCAGCAAGAAGGACGAAGCATATTCGGACTGCATCGCTACGATCCGGGGAGCAGTCTATTCCGCCGGGCGTGCCTTATGCGATTACGGTTTCGAGCAACATCCCCGTTATCGTCCAGTACAGCCGTTTGGACACGACCCAGCCTGAATTGGCTTTGATGAGTGTCATGGCGTATCCATTAGGATAACTTCCCCAATCGACAGCATAGTTGGAGATGGCAAGAAGCCCCGTAACCTTGCATTCAATGCAGGTACGGGGCTTCTTTTCTTCATTTTATTTACCGTATTTGTACGTGCTCGCATTCAGGATATCCACGTGGACCTCCACTTTACCAAGTTTAAAACGTTTGAGTGGATCCGCCCGGTTATCGACTTCCTGTTTCCATAAGGGAAGGTTGTGGCGATATAAGTGTTCCACAAGACCATAGGAATCAATCATGCGCGACTTGTTTTTTTCGAACGTATCTCGGATTTGGGATTCGATCTGTTTCTCGGCTTCTTGTTCCATGGCATCTGGAGACCGAGGAGCCCCATGATCTTCAGTGATGGTACCTTTGGCCGAGGTAACCAGATCAAATGTGACGCCATCTCCTTGTTTCCTCGCCTTGATTTTTGTCTTGGGATGATGAAGCAACAAGGTTAAATCAGGAGTTTTTCCACCATTCCCATATACGTATAGTGGGTACTGATGTACTCGCTCATAATTTACGTATCGTGTACCATCTGCTTCTGCTCCCCCAACTCTACCCTGACTTTTGCTTTTGGAAATGACATAAAATCCATCCATTTTAACAAGGGGTGGCGTCTTATCGCCGTTGAACCAGGTCTCATTCCTTGTTGAAACCGAAGGTAAAAGAACGACGGAAGCCGGTTCCCGTAGTCCATCGAGAAGCTGATGGAGCCGGATAGGTTCGTAACTTGAATGCTGTTTGTATAACCTCATGGGCTCAAATATCTCGATCGTCTGGGCGGATTGATTCAGCAAGACCGAAGGAGAGAGCACTTCAGGAATGTCCTGCTCTGTAGCGTAGATCCATGGTGTATATCTCAACTGACCGGAATGCAACAGTGTATTAAAAGTATCTTCGAGTCGTCCGTTCAGCACATTTTTGGATAAAACAATGGCTTTGACATGGGTCCACAGTGTTTGCTGTTGTGAAGTCTCATATAGATCATTAATAGCCATACTGAGTGTTGTGCCTTCTCCCCGCCCAATCCAGATATCCTTTGCCTCCCGAGAAGTTGGTGCTTCCTGTTTAGCAATACTGGAGAAATCAATCAGTTGAGCGTAAGTAATATATCGATCATCCTTATAGTCTATCCCTACCGCCGTAATAAAGTTAATGCTCTGTACCTCTTTGGAGTCCCAGCACCCCGTTAACAGGATCAAGCAACATACAATTAGACCGCTCAAGGATGCCCATCTTGTCAAGGACGTTTTCTCCGACGGGTGGAGTCCTGGGTATGAAGTGCGGCTGGGCGCTTGGTTCGTTTCATCGAGGAATGCATGGATACGGCTTGGGTGAAGTCTTCGGGAATGTAGGGAGACACCGGGGCCAGATAGGATACACCATAACACTCCAGTGATACGATGTGGACCAGTAGAGCAAATAATCCAATCATAAAACCAAATAGTCCAAGTATGGAGGATATGGCAAGCATTGCGATGCGGATATGAGCTGTCGCACCACTCAGAACATTATTCACCAGTATATAGCTGGAAATAACAGAGATCGCTACCGTTACAATAATGGTAGGAGACGTTATTCCTGCACGGATGGCCGCATCACCGATAATCAGTCCACCAACTACGCTGACCGTCTGTCCCAAGGCGCGTGGGAGTCTACGGCCGGCTTCATTAAACAGTTCGAACATGAAGATCATCAGGAATGCCTCCAATGTTACCGGCAGGGGTAAGCCCATACGTGTTCCGGTAATAGTTGCGAGAAGAGGCAGAGGAATCTGTTCCACATTGAAGCTGGTCAGGCCGATATAGAAAGCGGGAAAGAAACAGGCGATCAATAGCCCGGAAATGCGCAAAATTCGCTCAAGGGTAACGATGAAGAATGGTGTGCTCTCATCCTCCGGGGATTTCAACTGATTAAACAGGGTGGTTGGGGCGATGATCGCTACCGGCGAACCTTCAATCAAAACAGCAAAACGTCCATTTAGCAAGGAATCAACCACAAAATCTGGACGTTCGGTGTTATCGGTAAGTGGAAATATACTGCGAACACCACCCATAACAGCCCGTTCCATAACGGAGCTGCCGATAATGCCATCGATCTCAATCTGATCAAGGTTACTCCGGGCTTCTTTCAGGATATCTGGATTAATAACATCTTTAATATACAATAGGCCAATAGCCGTCTGTGTACGTCCGCCTTTTACATACTTTTCATAACACATCGAAGAGGTTTTCATTCGTTTACGGATAAGGGCAATATTTACGGATAGTTCTTCTGTAAATCCGTCGCGTGGCCCTTTTACTGATGACTCCAAGGCAGACTCTTCCGGGCTTCGACCTGGAATGCTTGCGATATCCAGACTGCACGCGGGGTCTCCATTCCCGAAAATCAGTAGCAGTTGTCCGCTAAAAATTAATAAATTCAGATTGTCGGTGTCATTTAAATCTTCTACCGGATTCATGGCTAGTTTCATTTCTTTGGGATGTGTCTCTTCCAAATGCATGGAATGCTGTTCAAGACGAGGGATAATAAACTGATTGATTTGTTTTGCATCGACTAAGCCTTCGCAATATAGTGCAATCACTTGCAGGCCGTTTTCACTTTTGGCAGGAAAAGTTTGAAGAACGACATCGGCGCACGGATCAAATTGATCTTGTAATGAGGCCAGCAGTGTTTCATGGGACGTGGTGTCAATCTTCTGATGCTCCATGATGTTTCCTCCTCTGATGACGTGAGTGAATAAAGGCAACTGCCGTTGCTATAATCGCAAGTCCGCTCAGATACGCGAGATTGAACGGAAATATGTATTCGACCAGAAGCTTTTCGAAGGTCATATCATCCAGAGGATACAACATGGTTAGAATAAAGAACACACCTAACGAGATACAACTGATGAGCTTTCTGGTGGAGCTCTTAATATTCCATATTTCTACTATAATATACATGGCGAGACTAATCCGGGTGAACGAGCCTGCGAGCCATTGGTAGATGGAAAAGAAGTCGGTCTGGGCAATGTATTTACCCAAGGAGGCAATTCGCCATTCTTCAAAGGCGGGATATCGCATTTTGGCAGCTTCAAAAGGATCAAATTCCACAATGGCCCCAATGAGTGGGCCGACAGTCAGCCCCACAATAATGAGTGCCAGCATGAGGTACTGCCATACACGTATACGTTTGGTGAGGTGGGGTTGGATGTACCAGATGAACAGCAGTTCAAACATGCCTGCAAGACTGTATACCATGCCATTAAGTACAGGATGCCATCCGTGTTCAAGAACGGGCAGCAGACGGCTGTAATTCTTGTATTGAGTATTCACGATAGAGACATAGAACCCTAATAACACCACCAGTGGCAGGATCAATCCTGCTGTAAAAGCAAGTGAGCGAATACCTTTATACGCAGCGTAAGCACAGAGGGACATCAATGCAATACTGGTTACCAAAACAGGTGTCTCTGTCAGGTAGTTTGTTTTGGCCCAAGTCGTTGTATCGTGCAGGGTGAAATAAATTACGCTCAGAAAAAAAAGACTGTTTCCAACTCGAAAGAACAGGCCAATGGGTTTGCCGAGACGGGATGATAACCATTCATGCAGGGTTTGATGCTGGAGGAAGCGAGAGACATAGGCGAGCATTAGCGCAAATACGAGAAATGGTCCGGTTGATAATAGGACGGAAATCCAAGAATCCCTTTTGGCCGCAGCCAAAAGGGCAGGAATAATCAGAACATGGCTGATCAAGCCAACGGATAACATGATCAACATCATAGCTTGTAAAAATGAAGGTTGTGTTCGTTTCATGCTGAGGGGTCCCCTTTTTCCAATAGACTGTCCTCAGCAGTGTTAACGTGAATGGAGCGCTTCATACCGTCAGTGGAAATAACGAGTGCCCATGGCTTCTCGTATCTTTAGCATCGTTTCCCGGGCGATCTTTCTGGCTTCACGAGTCCCTTCGATAAGAATCTCTTTCACGCTTTGATCATATTAACCAGCCTCTGTTTGCGACCGCTCATATTGGTGCCAAGCACACCAGCGATAATCAACAATGCACCAATATAGTGGTAGTATCCCACTGGTTCATGCAATATCCATGCACCTCCAACTATGGAAATAAGCGTGGACAGATTGCTGAATACACTCATTTGCGAAGCCTCCAGATGAGTCAAAGCATAGCTCGCGAGCAAGGTGGAGATCATCGTGGAGAGGATTGCCAGATAAGCGAGTGCACCCAGATAGGATGTATCTCCAAGCGGTTTGATGTAGTCCATCATGGAACCGCTGGACGCATGCCGGATCAGGGAAGCGGCGTTAAATACGATACAGCCAACCATCAGTGTGACCCAGGTTAATTCCAACGGTTTATACCTCTGGGTCAGTGGTCTCGCAAGCACACCATAACCTGCAAAGCAGACCGTGGATAACAGTAATAATGCAATGCCCTTCAGGTTACCTATAGACATGCCGCTTCCTTGCATGATGAAAATAAAGACCACTCCAACAACAGATAGAAGCAGGAACAGCTTCTGCATCGTGGATGTGCGTTCCTTCAGGAAGACTGAAGCGAGAACGAGTGTGAATACAGGGGCCAAGGCCTGAATAATACCCGCTTCCGATGAGTTGGAAGAGACTAGTCCAAAGGCTTGAAAGGCAAAAAATAAGACGGGAGATAAGAGCCCAAGTGGAATAATTCGCCACAGATCACGAAGGCTAAGTCGGATTTTGATCCAACCCAGAATGACAGGAATGCTGACAACGATCAGCGACAGCGCGAATCGGTGGGCAAGCACATCAATGGGATGTGCAACAGTGACGGTCATTTTAACAAATAAAAAAGATAGGCCGATAATAGCTGCGTACAATACAGCTGCTATATAAGCGTATCCCCGAGTGTGTGTTGTGTTCATGAATGCTCCTCCAATACAGTAGTCATAGCGCTTTATCTTTCATTAACCTGAATTATGTCAGGTTCGAGGCACGTGCTGGCCTTATTCAATATACTGCCAGGTGCATCGTGCTACAATAGATAAAAGGGTAAACTGTAGCGGTACAGTTGTGGGAGAGGGATGGGTGCAGTGAGAAAATACAAAGTGATTGCCGAAGCATTAAAGCAGTGGATACAGGAACAGATGCTGCAGCAGGATCGTCGCCAGTGGGCAGATAAGGGCATCCGTCTTCCAGCCGTTCGAGTTGTAGCAGAACAATATCAATGCAGTGTAAGCACAGCAATTCGTGCATATGAGTGGCTGGAGCAGCGGCATTTGGTGTATGCCATACCTCAATCTGGCTATTATGCCGTACAGAATGGGGCAGGTGCTCAGGACATGGACTGGCAGGGAGCGTTGGACTTTGCTTCAGCGGCTCCCGATCCAAGGGTGTTCCCTTATGCAGACTTTCGTCATTGTGTGGATCAGGCGATGGAGAAGAAGCAAGCAGAGTTATTTATGTATGGCACAGATCAGGGATTACCTTCGCTTATCATGCTGTTGCAGAAGCAGTTTGCAGATTATCAGGTATTTGCCAGATCGGAGCAGTTCTTCATCACATCAGGTGTGCAACAGGCACTGGCTGTACTGGCATTGATGCCATTTCCCAATGGCAAGAGAAAAGTACTGCTTGAACTACCGACCTATCACAATATGCCCTCGCTACTGAGTGGATTGAATGTGCCGATTGTCGGTGTGAGACGTGCCCTGGATGGGCTGGACTGGGCATCGCTTGAACATCAGTTTGCTGAAGGAGATATCAAGTTTTTCTATGTCATGCCGCGCTTTCACAATCCGATTGGCACATCGTTGACTGTTGCTGACAAGAAGAGACTGATCCGGCTGGCACAGCGGTACGATGTCTATCTGGTGGAGGACGATTATCTGGCCGATCTGGAGGACAGTACAAAACAGGACCCTCTATGGTCCTATGATACCGAAGGCCGGGTCATCTATCTGAAGAGTTATTCCAAAATTTTGTTTCCAGGTCTGCGCATTGGTGTAGCTGTTCTGCCTTCACCTCTAATTCAATCTTTTGGTGCTTACAAAAAAATGCTCGATATCGACACATCCGTCCTGTCTCAAGCTGCTCTGGAGATCTATGTCCACAGCGGAATGTTTGCTCATCACAGGAAAGTGATTCGTAACCGCTATGCTGCCCGGATGCACACGGTGCATGAGCAACTGGACACATATCCAGACTTTGCTCCATTTATGGAGGCTCCTCGAACAGGAGGCGAGCATACCGTATTGCCTTTGGCGGGCGATCTGCCGCTTCGTGTTCTGTTGTCCCGGCTTCAAAAGCGCGGAGTGATCGTTGATACGACTGAACGGTATTATCCGGAGGGAACATATCAGGTGCATCAGGATCAGATGCTGCGCTTGAACATCTCCAATGTGCCGAAGCAGCGAATCGAGGAAGGGATGCAGAAGATCCGGGAGGAAATTTTGAAACTTCAGATCAGGCAGAAATAAATTGAAGAATCGGAATGTTGTCCGTATATAACAAAAGGCGTCCACACAAGTTAATCACTTGTTGGACGCCTTTTCCATGAATTGTTAACCATCTACACTACAGCTTGTACGCTATAGTGTGGTGGAAATAATCCGATTTATTCCTGAGCCATCGCCTTGAAGGAAGCTTCTGCGGCTTCCAATGTAGCCTGAACATCCTCATCTGTATGAGCCGTGGTCAGGAACCAGGCCTCATATTTGGATGGAGCCAGGTTAATGCCACGGTCAAGCATATGACGGAAGAAGGAAGCAAACAGCTCGCCATCCGTGTCTTGAGCATGATCGTAGTTCGTCACCGGATGATTACAGAAATGGGTGGAGAACGCACCACGAATCCGGTTGATTGTCAGTGCAATCCCGTGACGGTCAGCAGAAGCTTGCAGACCTGCCGTCAGGTCGATTGCAAGGCGTTCCATCTCTTCGTATACACCCTCGCCTTGCAGGACCTCCAGACATGCGATACCAGCCGAGATGGATGCAGGGTTACCAGCCATCGTGCCCGCCTGATAAGCCGGTCCGAGCGGAGCAACCTGCTCCATAACATGTTTGCGTCCGCCGTAAGCACCGATTGGCAGGCCGCCACCAATAATTTTACCAAGAGCCGTCAGATCGGGTTCAATCTCCGCATGGTTATCGAGTCCGGCATACGTCTGAGTAGAACCGTAATGGAAACGGAAAGCCGTAATGACCTCGTCATAGATAACCAGTGAGCCGTTAGCACGTGTCATGGCACAGAGGCCTTCCAGGAAGCCAGGCTCCGGCATAACCATACCAAAGTTACCCACGATCGGTTCAACCATGACCGCGGCAACATCATCCCCCCAGCGCTCCAAAGCATCTTTCAGGGCTTCCAGATCATTGTAGGGCACAGTAATGACTTCTTGTGCAATACTGGCTGGAACTCCCGCACTGTCAGGAATTCCGAGCGTGGACGGGCCTGAACCGGCAGCGACAAGCACTAGATCGGAGTGACCATGGTAACATCCGGCGAATTTTACGATCTTGTTGCGTTTGGTGTAGGCACGAGCGACCCGAATCGTAGTCATGACCGCCTCTGTACCGGAGTTTACAAAACGAACTTTATCCATGGAAGGAATGGCTTCCTTCAGCATTTTGGCGAGCTTGATTTCAAGCTCTGTTGGGGTACCGTACAGCACGCCATTTGCTGCTGCTTCCGTAATGGCCTGTGTAATATGCGGGTGAGCATGTCCTGTAACAATCGGACCGTAAGCGGCCAGATAATCAATATAACGGTTGTCATCGACATCCCAGAAGTGGGCCCCTTGGGCTTTTTTCATAAATACAGGTGCACCGCCACCAACGGCTTTGAACGAGCGTGAAGGGCTGTTAACACCCCCAACAATATGTTCAAGTGCTTCTGCGTATAGAAGTTCGGAACGGGAACGTGATGTATTCATAAGATAACTTCCTTTCGTCATTCAAAATATGATAAAGGTATAAACCACAGAAAGATATGATAATTTTCTCATAATCTGATAGCCGGGCACAACGAGAGGGCAGCGTAATGGCTGCCCTCTGCATGTTTAGATTACTGAGCCGGTTGCTCTGACTTCTGATCGTCACCACTGGCTGTTTTATCTTCGGTGCTGGTCGTACTATCATCCGTTGTAGCAGGCGGGTGAATAATATCCTGAATATGCTGCTTCAGTTTCTCTTCATTGGTAACCGTCAATACTTGCGCACCGCCTGCTGTACGTTCTTCTTTCAGCAGGTTCATTGGCGGAATCTGCTCACTGCCGTTCATGCTGCTCTGGTATCCGAGTCCACCCAGCTTCCACATATCGGAAAGCGTGAGATTTGTATCTACGTAAGGATTAACCTGTTCCAGAATGGCAGGCAGTTTGGCAATGGTAGTTGTTGACTGCATTTTCGCTGTTACAGCTTTCAGTAACTCACGCTGACGCTCGGAACGAGCGAAATCCGACATCGCATCATGGCGGAAACGAACGTACATGAGCGCTGTCTCGCCATCCAGATGCTGATAGCCTTTTTTGAGATCAATATCGTATTCGTTATTGTCTGCTTTACTTGTATAGTGCATGTCTTTCTCCACATCAAAATCCACGCCGCCAACGGCATCCACCAATTTGATGAATCCCTGGAAATCCGTATACACATAATACTGTACAGGAATGCCGAGCAGGTCGCCTGCAGCTTGCATCGCTGCGTTAGGGCCATGGGTGATCGCGGTGTTGATCCGCTCCTTACCGTACCCGTCAATATTGACGTAAGTGTCACGCAGAATGGAGAACAGATTGATTTTTTTGGTCAGTGGGTCGAGCGATACAACCATCATGCTGTCGGAGCGAGGAACTTCACCTTTTTTCAATCCACGTGCATCGACACCCATAACGAGAATATTTACCGTTTCTGTGCCTTCCCATTTGGGTGGGTCAGGAGTATTTACTTTCTCCACATTTTCGATACCTGCGAATGGTGATTCGTCACCGTCTTTTGCCAAACCGTCCAACTGATTGAGAATAGAACCGAAATAATATGCCGCTGCTCCTCCAATAATTAACACGAAGGCGGCAAGAGAAATCCAGATGGTTCTCTTCGTCTTTCTGGTCATGCTAGCTCTCCTTTGTATTTGAGATAAGATATAAAATAAGTCCAAAGTTGTTTCTGTTATAATCTAGCCGAAGCTTTCCGCTCACGTCTCCATCGTCATCAGGCACAGGACGCGGCTCCAGACTATTTTTAAAGCTTGCTGAATTTTGACTGATACCATTATAATTTCTTTTTGGGCTACAAGCAATTTCAACAAAATCCAAGTGAGGTATAATCATGCTGGCGATTGATGTCAAAGATTTGCGCAAGTCGTTTAGCGTCCAGAAAAGCCGAGGTGGGCTGAAGGGCGCGTTCCAGGACCTGTTTGCACGTCAATACCAAGAGGTATTGGCTGTAAATGATATTTCATTTCAGATTCCGCAGGGCGAAATATGCGGATATATTGGGGAGAACGGTGCCGGTAAATCAACAACAATCAAGATGTTGACCGGCATTTTGGTGCCTACTTCAGGGCAAATATCGGTTGGTGGATATGTTCCGTATCAGGAACGGGAGAAGTTTGTACAGAATATTGGTGTTGTTTTTGGTCAGCGCAGTCAATTGTGGTGGGATATTGGCGTGATCGAATCCTTCCATTTATTACGCAAAGTATATCGTGTTGGAGAGGTCGATTTCCGTAAACGGCTGGATGAACTAGTTGAGCGGTTGCAGCTTCAGGATTTGTTAAGTCGTCCGGTGCGGAAGCTCAGTCTTGGTCAGCGTATGCGCTGCGAGTTAGTGGCAGCCTTGTTGCATAATCCGAGTATTGTTTTTCTGGACGAGCCAACTATTGGTTTGGATATTGTGGTGAAGTCGGAAATTCGGGATTTCTTGAAAGACATGAACAAGGAGCATGGAACGACCATTCTGCTCACAACCCATGATTTGCAGGACATTGAGGCCCTGTGTTCCCGGGTCATCATGCTTGATGCAGGCAACATTATCTATGATGGAGGTCTGGATCATCTCAAGTCCCAGTGGGGTAAGGAGCGCGAGATCCGCTTCAAGTTTGGTTCAGCTCACAACATCAATCAGATGCAGGAATGGACTGCTGCGTTGCCTGTCCGTTGGACGGTAGAGAATGAATTGTCCGCATCTGTATGGATTCCGCTGGAACTGAATGTCTCGGATGTACTCGGACGTGTCGTTGGACAGGCTGATATTACCGATATTCAGATTATCGAGATTAACACGGATGAGATTGTGCGCAGTATTTACCAATCCGGTTCCGCCGAGCGTCCAGAGATTGTGGGAGCAGGGAAAGAAGCGGTGGGTGTATCCTGAGATGAATAGTGCATTTATTGATTTTATGCGCATCCGTTTTCTAACGATGCTGGCATACCGGGTGAATTATTACTCCGGCATTTTGATATATACGCTGAATATCGGCGTGTATTACTTTACCTGGCAAGCCATTTACGGTAGCAGTGGTGAACTCGGCGGCTTCACGGCAGCGCAGATGACCACTTACATCGCTGTATCCTGGATGGCACGTGCCTTTTATTTTAACAACCTGGACCGGGAGATTGCCGCAGATATACGGGATGGCTCCATTGCAATTCAATTCATCAGACCGATCAATTACGTTATGGTCAAAATGATGCAGGGTCTTGGGGAAGGTATTTTCCGCTTTCTGCTTCTCATGATTCCGGGAATGCTCATTGCCATTCTGCTGTTCCCGGTTGAATTGCCTACGGCGCCATCGGCGTGGATTGGCTTTCTCGTCATGCTGTTCTTCAGTTTCCTCATTAATTCCCAGATTAATGTGATAACAGGACTGGCGGCATTCTTTGTGGAAAACAATGAAGGCATGATGCGTATGAAACGCGTCGTGGTTGATTTGTTCTCCGGTCTAATCATCCCGATCAGCCTGTATCCAGGCTGGATGTCCGCAGTGATGAAAGTATTGCCTTTTCAGGCCATTACGTATCTGCCCGGTTCCGTCTTCACTGGAAGAGTGGAAGGTACCGCCATCTGGAGTGTACTCGGTATTCAGGTGTTCTGGTTTGCCGTACTGCTGCTTCCGATGGTATTGATCTGGCGTAAGGCGCGCAAGCGTCTGTTCGTGCAAGGGGGATAACAGATATGTACTATATGGGTCTGGTCTGGGAATATTTGAAAAATTACATGAAAACACGACTTACGTACCGCGCCGATTTCTGGGTGGAGATCCTATCGGATCTGCTGTTCCAGGCAACCAACCTGATCTTTATCTTTGTGGTCTTCCGCCACACGGATAACCTGGGCGGCTGGAGTGAGAGTGAAGTGCTCTTTGTTTATGGATATTTTATGGTGCCCTATGGCATCTTCAGTTGTTTTATCAATCTGTGGGGATTCAGTGAGCGGTACATCGTCAAAGGTGAGATGGATCGGATCCTGACACGTCCTGCACATAATCTGTTCCAAATATTGCTTGAAAATGTGGATCCGCCTGCACTCGTGGGCTCATTTATCGGCCTGATCATCATGATCTTCAGTGGAGCAGAGATGGGTCTGATGCTGGAGTGGTGGCATATCCCTGCCTTAATTATTTTGGCACTCAGCTCAGTCATGATCTATGCCGGAATCTACACCACATTGACTTCACTATCCTTTTATTCTGACGCG
The DNA here is from genome assembly GCF_057334655.1 of Paenibacillus sp. AGC31. Taxonomy (NCBI): domain Bacteria; kingdom Bacillati; phylum Bacillota; class Bacilli; order Caryophanales; family Paenibacillaceae; genus Paenibacillus; species Paenibacillus sp. AGC31. Next base: position 18,929 of record NZ_JBHFJH010000042.1, on the reverse strand, counting down.
CCAACAGGTATCCTGCCGTTGATGTATAACATTCAAGGATATGGACGCTACCCTGTCACGATCTATAACCGTGCCATTCAGGTGCTGTTAACCTGGATCATTCCGTTTGCCTTCGTGGGGATCTATCCCGCAGCCTTGTTCCTGGAAAGGTCCGAGATGCATCGCATGGCGCTGCTTACACCTGTGATGGGATTGGTGTTTGGTTCTATGGGATTGCTTCTGTGGAATTTTGGCGTGAAGCGGTATCGCGGAGCAGGTTCATAATAACGCCCTATAGTAATTCATGGGGGAGATTAGGGAGGAACTGACATGACGTTAAAAGTAGGCGAATTGGCACCGGATTTTGAGCTTCCGTCCAGTACGGGAGAATCGGTAAAGCTTTCGGATTACCGCGGACAGCGGGTGCTGCTTTATTTTTATCCCAAAGATATGACCTCGTCCTGTACACAACAGGCTTGTGATTTCCGGGATCGACATGCTGAATTTGAAGGGCTGAACACGGTCATTCTCGGAATCAGCACCGATCCGATGAAACAACATGACAAGTTTATTGCCAAATATGGACTGCCGTTTACCTTGTTATCGGATGAAGAGCACGTTGTAGCCGAGCAATACGGTGTATGGCAGCTGAAGAAAATGTATGGCAAGGAGTACATGGGGGTGGTTCGCTCCACTTTTCTGATTGATGAAGAGGGGAAATTGATCAAGGACTGGTCCAAAGTTCGGGTCAAAGGACATATCGAGGCAGCACTTGAGGCGCTGAAGTCCATATAAGCTGCTCCGGCAACATATAATTAACAATATAAAGGCTGTGTTCGCGGAATTTGTCGTGAACACAGCCTTTTGCATATGCGGATTTCCAGCCCTTTATAACTGTTGCTTATGCTTGCATGAACGAATGCGATATACCAGCAAGAGGAACAATGGAATGATGAAGCTGACGGTGATATTCCAGTCTACCCATACAGGCATGATCGTATCCGTATAGAAAATAACATTTGGAGCAAGCAGTACACCCAGGGCAAATAACAGCAGGGAAGAAGGCAAGATGAGAGGCTTATACGTCTTTAAACGAAATAATTGTGCTGTTCCCAGCACAAAGGCAAATAGATACAGCAGACTTTTGAAATAGGTCGAAATTAACCAGGCGATAGCCATGAATGCTTCGATTCGTTCGAAGAAATTACCTATATTAATCTTTTGTGAAAGAGCGTATGAGATATAGATACTGTGCTGCGTCAGTGTAGGTCCCATCACCATGAGTGAGAGCAGCAATAACAAGCTTAATAGTAATCCCCCAAAGAAGGTAGCCAGCAAGAAATCCCGTTTGAGATGAGGCCCGGGGTTCACGTAGGGGAGAAATACGGAAAGAACAATAAGTTCACCAAAGGAAGTAAATGCACCACGGATGACAGAGTCTGCTAAATGTATCCAGGGAATATCAAAGAAAGGCTGAAGATTAGCAGTCTTGGCTTGAGGAAGAAGCCCCAGAAAGAGAAAAGCTATAAAGACCACAACGATTGGGGCTAACAGTTCGGAGCTTAAACCTATCGTACGAAAACCATGGATAAGTCCCCAGGCCAAAGAGCAAATGATCATCAGAATAATGACCCGAATGGGGGTCTTGAGATAGATCTGGGTTGTCATGAAGTCACCGACCTCACGAACACATGTGGCTGCACCTATAGCGAAATAGAATAGATAGGCAACTGAAAGCACGGAACCAACCCAAGTCCCAAGTAACTTGTTACATATTTCGAAAAGGGACAACTGAGGATATGTTCGATGCAGTTTATATAGAACCCAGATGATGCCAAGACCGATTGGCAGACCAACGAGAGAACAGAACCATGCGTCCTGTTTGCCTACTGCGGTAACAAGTGAAGGGTAGATCAGAACCATATCTCCGATCATAACCAGGAAAGTGAGCAAGGTGAACTGCCGAATTGTGAGTTTTTCCTTCATCAACATGCCCTTCTGCTCCTTTCCATGGTTTGACGTCTAAAGCACCCTTCAGAGTTAACCTTCTGTGGTTGGCTGAGATTGCGAATTGGATTTTCTGCGGGATTTCACTGACGCGATAAGAATCAGCATAGCGGGAAGAATGATCCCTAGCGTGGTATCCCAATCCACCCAGTACGGAACAATGGTGATGATGATAAACGTCAGACTGGGTGCAACGAGATTGGCCATGCCATAAACGAGCAATGTCGATGGTAAAATGAGCATCTTGAAATGCTTAAGTTTGAACAGTTCTGCGCATCCAACAATAAAGGCATATAAGTAGATCGCCGCTTTGAAGTAGGTAGAGATAAACCACGAGCAAGCCATGATCACCTCAATTCGTTCAAAGATTCCACCGATGCTAATCTTTTGAGACAAGACAAACGAAGCGTATATATTATGTTGGGTAAGGAAAGGACCGAGAACGAGCATGGATATGGTAACCAGAATGGCAAGGATCAGATTGCCGAGCCCTGCTGAAATGACAATGTCACGCATGCGGTGGGCACTGTTTGCGACATAGGGAAGGATCATTAAAATGGGGATAGTTTCACCGACGGGATATATGATACTCACCAGAATACCCTGCGCAATAGAGACAACACCGGTGTCTGTTACTGGCTTCAGATTACTGGTTTCAACCTGTGGAAGTAGACAGAAGGCGAGTGCCATTGTGAAAAGAATGACGATTGGTATCAGCAGTTCACTTGTTCTTGCGATCGTCTCTAGGCCATGGTACACACCCCATCCTATAGCAATAACAAACATAAGAATGATGACACGTATAGGAGTGTACTGAAAGATCTGGGAAGTCATGAAATCCCCGACTTCCCGGGTATATGTGGATGTACCAATGATGAAAAAAAATAAGTAGAAACAGGAGAAAAGGGTGCCTGGCCAAAAGCCCAAAATACTTCGGGCAATCTGTACCAGATTCTTTCCCGGATGCATACTTCCCAATTTCATAATCATGGCCATGAGAGCCATTCCGAGTGGAATGCCAATAAGAGCACAGATCCAGGCATCTTGCTTGGCATAGGACGTAATAACGGAGGGGTAGATCAGCATCATATCTCCAACCACCAACATAAATGTAAGGGTGGATAATTGTCTTGTTCCGATCCGTCCCTTTTCAAGCATGATATACCCTCCCTTGTCTCCTAAGTTCCAGTCAGTCGTGCTAATATATGGTTCACAGGGTCATAGATCCACATGATGATATAGAGTGGACTAGGGAACTCCCACAGATTGGAAGCAATAATGCCGAACACCGTAGCAGTGAGAAGCATTCCACTGTATACAGCTGTTTCTCGCCATTCTTTCCGGTGAATGAGGCCAGGCAGATCGATCCAGCCAATACTAGCTGCTACGACGATAACCGCAAGTGTAATCAGCACGCTTCAATCACTCCTTTAATTCGTTTCTGAATGAATCATCCAGTGTACCGACACGTTTAATCTGCACATTGGTTTTGTACTTGATGTCCAGTTCTTCAAAATGTTTATCCCACTCATTTTCTATCTTCTTGAAGAACTTGGGATCTGCATGGTACACTTCCTGTCCAAAACCAAATATATCGACATGGAATTTGCGTTTTACTGCATTGACAGAGTTCTGCATCAGTTCAATTAATCGTTCTTCACTATCGGCTTCAAGTTCTTTGAGAACTTTCATCGAACCAATCTTGATCCCGCATTCAACTGCACCGATGGAGGAGACATTCTTGACATCGATGTGGATTACGGGCTTATCATTTACGATTTCTGCCTTTCTTTTCGTTGTTGTACGGAGGGCCTTAAACGTCACGTTGCCTTGCTTGCGACAAGGCATATGGTTGACCGTTGATTCTACATTGTCACGGATATAATTGTAGCCTTTGGATTCATCCTCCGTTAACCAACCAATCAGCTTGTCTTTCTTGAACACGCTCAGTCCCGTCGTATTGAGGCGAGCTGGTGAGCGAATGGTCGATATATTCTCTTTATTCCCGCTTTGACCTTTGGGACCGAGGATCTCTACACCTGTAATGACGGGCTGGATGCCAGGCGATATCATGAACTCCAGTAATTCATCCCCGGTGACCGTGGTAGTGGGAGACCAGGTCGTAGAAGATATATCGAGAGAATTATACATTTTTTCAGCTGGAGTATTATCTAAAGGTGTAAGTACGTCAAGCAGCTGGGAAGCAGTAGTATTCTTAGCAACCAAGACGTAATAATCAGGTCTTGCTGTAGGCTCGCGCATTAACGCCTCAATAACATCATATATTCCCTTTTTACGTGCATATTCTTCACCAAATACCAGAACCCGGATATGTGCAAGGAAGATTCTGCGCGGGCTTGTCTCCGTTAATTTTTGAATGGCTTCAAACAAGGTTGTAGCCGACGCTTCGTACTGTGTAACGGGTGTCCCTTTCCCTCCCCCTGCTTTGGAAGATACCTCATTCGGAACAACGACCTGAGCACTTACTTTGATCAGATCTCCATCTTTGTCCACACCGAGACCCAACATAATGCCAAGTTCATTCAATTCCTGCCGATCCCAGCATCCGGTAAGGAGAGGAAGCAGAATGACACAGGATAATATTAAGCGTAAGCATCTATGCATGGTGTGCGCTCCTTACCGAATTACCGCTTCGTTTTTTTGGTGGATTGTCTAACTTCATTTGTTGTGCTGGTAGAGAGTGGACGAGTCTTCATACGAGACCAGGGTACACGAAAGATCGTGTCTTTGAGATCCTTCTGAATAAAGGGTGCAAAAGGAGACATATAAGGTACCCCGAAAGAACGCAAGCTGCAAAGATGCGTTATGGTAATTAACAATACAATCAGGATGCCATAAAATCCGAAGGCAGCGGCCAGGATCATCAGAACGAACCGCAACATGCGTACCGAGATGGAGAGCCCATTTTCAGGAATGACATAACTGGATATCGCAGTGATGGATACGATGATGACCATTGCAGCAGATACAACTCCAGCATCCACCGCGGCTTGACCAATAACAAGCGTACCCACAATGGACACAGCCTGACCGACCGTCTTTGGTATCCGAATGCCCGCTTCTCGCAAAATTTCATAAGTTAGCTCCATCAGCAGGGCTTCAATAAAGGCGGGGAAAGGAACGCCTTCTCGCTGAGCTGCCAAACTGATTAGAAGGTTGGTAGGAAGCATCTCCTGGTGGAAAGTGGTAATGGCAATATAAAAGGAAGGAGAGAGCAACGCGATAAAAAAAGCCAGATATCGGATCAATCGAATCAGTGTACTGATATCAGCTCGCTGATAATAATCCTCAGGTGACTGAAAGAAATGAACAAACAAGGCGGGAACAACTAAAACAAAGGGTGTCCCGTCGACAATGATTGCAACCCGGCCTTCCAGCAGTGCCGCGGACACGGTATCGGGTCGTTCGCTATTATATACTGTTGGGAAAATGGTCCTTGTCTTATCCTGAACCAGCTCTTCGATGTATCCTCCCTCAAGAATGCTATCGATATCAATCTCATCCAGTCTTCGCCTTAGTTCCTGCACAATCTCCTGATCCACGACATGTTCCAGATAGAGCACTGCAACGCGAGTCTTGGTGACTCGACCGATCTCTCTTTCTTCGATCCAGAGATGAGGATCTCGGATTCGTTTGCGAATTAATGAAGTGTTGGTACGTAGATTCTCATTAAAGCCTTCCATCGGACCCCGAACGACAGTCTGAGAGACTGGTTCCCCGATGGACCGGTCTTCCCAACCGGCTGCACCGATTTTCAACCCTCGTACAGAACCTTCAAGCAGAAGTACGGCTGATCCCGACAGCAGGGCATTCAGCACTTCATCCATATCATTGACGAGCAGGACATCACTTGCGATCAGAACATCATTTTGGAGGTAACTAAGATGTTCAGCATCCGCTGAAAAATCTGGAAGATCACGTTTATGTAATAAGGATTCCATGATGGAGTGATTTAGAATTTGTACATCGACCATTCCATCAATGTACAGCATGACGGCAGGCCATTTATGCAAACATTGCAAAGGACGAATCATCAAGTCATTACTGTGTCCCATGACTTGCTTGCAGTACGTTGTATTTTCATTCAGATCTGGAGAGATTCTCTTCAGACCTTGACCGTCCTGTACCGATGCACTCATCATGTATCCTCCTTATACATCCTATATTTGCAAGTTAGTATGACCTGGATGAATTCGGATTATCACAAAAAAGAATGAAAGGTTCTCCTTCCGTTTGGATAACACAAAAAAGGAGCCGCGATGACACGCAGCTCCTTACTTGAAATTATAGATAGACGTTCGTTCGAATTTACTTTTGTCTTTGTCGAACAGTGGTAGGCTTGGACACGGATCTTGCTGCCCATGCTTTGCGGTAACGGTAGAGCACAGCCACGATAAGTAACAGGCCGATTCCTCCCACGATATATGCTGCATATTGATGAGCCAGATGGAATACGGCATTCCACTGGGGGCCAAATATTTTGCCAATGCCCAGAAATAGCACAACCCAGAACAGCGCGCCTGAATAGGCGTAGAGAGCGAATTTGCGAAAAGGAACCGCGGCTATGCCCGCGAAATATCCGGTGAAATGTCTTACCCCCGGAATGAAATAACCGATGAATATCAAGGCATTCCCATACTTGGCAAACCACTTTTGTGTTTTATCGAGCTTGTCCTGTTTCAGCAGAAACCATTTTCCGTACCGAGTTATGAAGGGCAGACCTGCTTTGGCTCCAATAAAATAAGTAATTGTCATGCCAATCGTCGTTCCCAGAAAAGCCAGTATGGTGAGGATACCGAAATCAAGATGTCCCTTATAGGAGAGAAACCCTGCGTAAGCCATCGTTGTTTCACCAGGAAAGGGAAGTGCGATGAATTCAAGCAACAAGCCAAAAAACAATACGCTGTATCCGTAGGACCCAAACAGATGTTGGATCTTCTCAAGCAATTCCAATAGATTTCACTCTCCTGAATACGGGGTGGGAGCAAGAATACTCTCCAAGGTGTTTTAATGTGTTCTGCCTGTTCATTATGCTACCTAATCTGAAGCGAAGAATCAATCAGGCTACATAGCAAATTGTGAAAAAATATTAAACAAAATCGCGTCTTTTTTCCATGTAGTCTCCATATAATTCTAACAAATCTGCTGAAGTCTATCAGCAAATTACTAGAGACGGTGGAGGTCGATTCGTAAATGGTACAGAGACCGGAATTCAGAATCAAGGAATTAGGGGGAAACTCTGCAACAACCATACATATGTTTTTATCTGGACAATGGTATGTCATTCTCATGCGTATTGCGATATTGTTATGTGCATTTGCTGTATATGCAGGCACGGCTTATGCATCTTCTGCTTCCGGCTCAGGTGATCCAATCTCGGAAGATAAGAATACTCAAGACAAGGTAGTCTATCTGAGTTTTGACGATGGACCGGGTAACCATACCCGTGAAGTATTGGATATTTTGCGTAAGGAGAAGGTTTTGGCTACATTTTTTGTGCTGGGTGAGCAGGCAGAGCGTTATCCCGAGTTAATCCGGGGACTTGTCGAGGATGGACATGCTTTGGGCAATCATACTTTTAATCATCAATACGAACAGCTGTATAGTGATTTTAAAGTGTTCTGGAAACAGATTAAGCAGACAGAGGAAGTGCTGGAGCGTATAACCGGTTTCCGTCCGAATCTGGTGCGAGCACCAGGTGGTACCTATGGGCATTTTGACCAGAGTTATTTTGATTTGCTGCAATTGGGCGGGTACACCGTCATGGACTGGAACGTCGATAGCGGAGATTCCAAGCGCAAAGGAGTTCCGGCCAAAGAAATCCTCAGCAATTCGACCAAAGTACCTGCGGGAGCACGTTCAGTCATTCTCCTGATGCATGATGGAGGTGCGCACGCTGAAACAGTGAAAGCACTCCCGGGTATTATCAAATATTATCGTGATCACGGATATCGTTTTGACATCATGAAGGGTTCGGATCAGCCGGTTCAATTCCGTGTACATCCAGCTGATAAGTATAAAGGGCGCAAGGTGCCAGGAAAGGCCTGGATTACAGAGCATGTAGAAGCGAATGCGACATTGTGGCTTGGGAGCAAGAAGCTGAAGGTAGAGGTGGGATTGGCTGCGGCTACCCTACAGTCGGGCGAATTCCGTATGGAGGATCAACGAATCATGGTGCCGTTGCGTACCTTTATGAAAAAATTCGGGGGCAGCACTCGCTGGGACCCTGAGTCCAGAACAGCTACAGCTGTGTGGAAGGAAAGAACGATTCATGCAGACGCTGTGAGCGGAACACTAACAACGAAAGGGTTAAGTGAAATGGGGGCAGTACAGAGTCAAGGGGGGACCATCTGGGTTCCGTTACGTGAATTGCTGGAGCAGATGGGGTTAAGGGTGCACGCATTAAACAGCAATGAAACAGAGTGGACGGTGAAGGCAGGCCCGTCCATATCCATTTCGGCGATGAACAGTATATTTATGTATAAAATGATCTGAAGAAAGTCATTCTTGCAGGACTATTCTCTCTACTTCCGGGCAACACTGAATCATAGATTACTATGGCTCAGAAATGCTGATGAACGGAAGGAGATCAGGAGAAATGTCTTATATTCGAATGGAACATGAACACGCAGTCGAATTGCTAAACAGGGTCATCAAGCGAGTAGAAAGTGTGATTATTGGCAAAAAACAAGAGATTCGTTATGTCCTCACTGCAATGCTCAGTGGAGGTCATGTGCTTCTGGAAGATGTGCCCGGTACGGGGAAAACGATGCTGGTTCGTGCTGTTGCTTCTGCGCTGGATTGCTCCATGGGCCGGATTCAATTCACGTCTGATGTCATGCCGGCAGATGTTACGGGCACCTCAATCTATCAACCGCATACAGCTGAATTCAAGTTTCGGCCCGGACCTGTCATGTCCAACATCGTCCTGGCCGATGAAATAAATCGAGCCTCACCCCGCACTCAGTCTGCCCTTCTGGAGGCAATGGAGGAACGACGTATTACGGTCGATGGCACAACCTACGCCTTGCCACGCCCCTTCTTTCTGCTGGCGACACAGAATCCGTTGCAATTCGAGGGTACGTACCGTCTGCCTGAAGCACAACTGGATCGATTTATCATGAGGATTGGACTGGGGTATCCAGATCCAGAGCAGGAACTGGAATTGTTAACCCGCATGCAAAGCAGGGAAGTACTTGAAGAACTTCGTCCTGTCCTGCTTGCTGAAGAGGTTGTAGCCATGCAGCGTGAAGTCAAACAGGTACATGTTGATCCTGTTGTCAAACAGTATCTGGTGGCCGTTGCTGTGGCTTCTCGCAGCCTTCCGGCGGTAAGACTGGGCATCAGTCCTCGCGGAACACTGGCCTGGATGGCTGCTGCGCAGTCATTTGCCTACCTTCAGGGACGCAGTTATGTCATACCGGATGATGTGAAAGAGGTGGCTGTGCCTGTCCTTTCCCATCGTATTCAATTGAAGCCCCAGAACAGAGCGGAGGTTTGGGGGCAAGTACAAGTCATTGAAGAAGCATTGTCATCGGTTCCGGTACCTGTACAAATGGCATCACAGGGAAGGGGACGGAGACAATGACTGCGCTGGGACAACGGATTGTGAGTGCTGTCTTGGTGGTGGCTTTTGCTTCCTTGTATCAGTGGCATGGGGGCAAAGTGGCGTTGTTTCTATCCGTTATAACTTTCTTGATGTTCACAGGAGGTCTGCTTCTCCATTGGTTCAGACCACGGCGTATTCACATCCGTCGGAAAATACACACGAACCGGATTGAGGCAGGCGAGCATGTACGGGTTCTGGTCGAACTGGAATTCAATTGCCGTATTCCATTGTTATGGATCGTTCTGTGTGAGAACACACCTGCAGGTGTTCATCGCAAATTGATTTTCCCGGGAACACGGCGACAATTTTCCTATCAATATGAATGTTCTGGGTTACGCAGAGGAGTCTACAGATGGGATACGGGCAGATTGTACTGGGGGGATATGTTTGGCTGGAATACCCTCTCCGCAGAGATCGCAGGAGGTACCCCCCTGATCGTTGTTCCTCAAGCAACGGCTTGGGGGAAGGGTGATTCGGTAGAATTCGCAGCGATGATCGAAGGGACTTTTTCGGAGCGAAGAAATAGTCAGGGAAACCGTAGCCCTGAGTTTCGTGAATATCAGCAGGGTGACCCACTGGGACGAGTTCATTGGAAAAGTACAGCCAAAACGGGAAAACTTCAGACCTTTCTGCCTGATACCACGGATCTAGCTTCACTCGGCATCCTTGTGTATGAAGGCGCGTCGGGTTATGACGTAAAACAGCGGGAGAACATGGATGCACCTGCTTTTGAACGAGTGGTTCGTACAGCTGCCCGCTGGATTCATACCGCTGAGCAGGATGACATTCCTTATCATCTGTGGATGGAAGGCGGCGATAAGAGTTATGATGCACAAGATCAATGGCAACATGGGCCGTTCCATGCAGATGATGAGAATCATGGACTGGACAAGTTAGCGGGAGCGCGAATATCCAAAGCACAATCAACCTCTGTTTCGCTTCGAACGGAGATGCTGGATGGACTGGCGAGCGGGTCGCGAATTGTGGTTCTCACAGGCAAGATGGATCCGGTTCTGGCCGAATGGATCATAACTGCAATCGGGTCGGGTTATCGTGTCGAGGTGCAATTGACTGAAGCGAATCAGGACCAATTAGGATCAACGGATAGATTGATGAATGGATTGGGATATGACAGCTTAAGTTTGGAGCGGCTTCGTCACAGCGGGGTGCCGATCCACGCGGTTACAGACGTTGCGTTATCTTCATTGGGAAAGGTGGAGGTAACGGATGTGGGAGCGTAATCGTAACCAGCAACCAAATTCCACTGTGGCCGACTTAGAGTCAACGGCCCGTACGAGAATAGAATCGGCCTATTCTGTATATAAAGCTGTGAACCAGAATTCTGTGACGGATATAAAGGATGAGGGATATGTTAGCGTACCTGTCCTGTACAAAATTTTTATTTCGGCCATTTTACTTATACTGTCTCTGGAGTGGATATATCCTGTTACATCATCAGATCAGCAGGGCAGTGAACGGTTCTTGTCCGTAATGGCGGGATTAACGGGAGCATTGTTGCTCGTAGGGCTAATTCGTACAGGATGGATCACTGGGGTACTGATCCGATTATTCATTGCACTCGCTGCTTTATGTCTGATGTACGGAGGAAGTGATCCTGTTCGTTGGGCGGCTGCTTATCCGGGAATATTTTCAGCGGATATGGACACTTTTATAAATAAATGGCGATTCCACTCGATTAGTACAGAAACGAGAGGTTTGTTCATGATGTGCGGCTGGAGCATGCTCATGGCTTCTGTGCAATCCCTCGTATTGTTACGTCGAAGCGTTATGCTGTTTGGCAGTGCGACGCTGCTCTATTTGCTTCTGCTTGAATCCTTTGCGGGGCTGGATGTGTATGCTTCTGTAATACGGTCTGTCCTATGGACTTTTCTTATTCAGGCTCTGCTTCAGCTACTACGTCTCAATGGAGGAGTCACGACTCCGAGTTATCACGGCAGCCCCTATGGCCGTTGGAGTGCAGTAACTATCGTTGTTTCCGCAGCTATGGTGCTTCTCTCCGCGTTACCTGGCCAGTTTGCTTCCATTCCTCAACCGGAACGCATATCTCTGGAACAGATGGGTGAACGTATAGCTCGATGGGCAGGTTATACACAGCACAGTAGTATCCCTGCTGCAACGGCAGTCACGGGATATAGCACAGCTGACGCGCCTATGGGAGCACCGTTGGTGCAGGGGAATTCCATCTTTTTTATAGCGAAGAGTCCAAAAGTGACGTATTGGCGAGGGGAGACCCGTTCATATTATAACGGTAGTACTTGGAGTGATCCGGGTCAAAGCTTTGAAACAGCAAGTCCATCCGGAATGCTGCGTGCTGATGGTTGGGAGAATCCAACCTATTGGAATCGCATTCGCCAAACCGTTACGATGCAGCGAGAGTGGAAAGGGCCAAATCCACTCTTTACCGGGGGCATACCGGTCAACGTATCGTTCCAGGATAAGAACAAGGATAATCAGGAAAACATGTTTTCTTTGCTGTCTAATCGCAATTCGGCAACATTGTGGCTCGCGAGCTCAGGGGACGATAAGATAGTTAAAAATTATTCGGCAGACGTCATGGTTCCTGTCGCAACACCTGAACAGTTACGTCTGCTTGGGGAAACGAATAAAGGGAAAGATCCGGCAGCCATTCGGAGGGACTATCTGCAATTGCCTACATCACTCCCCGGTCGAGTGCAGACGCTCGCCAAGGAAATCATTCAAGGCAGTGAGACCCGGTATGACGCTGTGCAAGCTGTAAAGACTTATCTGGCTGCTCATGCCGAGTATACGTTGGATACCCGTATGCCACCGCGGGGAACAGATTTTGTGGACGATTTTCTATTCGTCACCCGGCAGGGGTATTGCAATCATTTCTCCACAGCTATGATTGTGTTACTTCGTTCGGAAGGTATCCCCGCACGCTGGGTTAAAGGCTTTGGCCCCGGAGTTGCTGACCCGGATGTGCCCAGTCAGTATGTGATTTCACAGGGAGATGCACATTCCTGGGTAGAGGTGTATTTTCCGGGTGCAGGCTGGATGCCGTTTGAGGCCACGCCTGGCTTCACCATGGCGCAAGGCGCGGGCGAAGATGCTGCAGCACTCGCCGGGCCGCAGCCTGGCGCGGAGACTCCGCCGTATATGAGCGGCGGATTGGCTAACGCGGGCGCATGGCTGCTCGCCCGCGCACGGGCCATTGCCGCGGAGCCATGGCTCGCGGCAGCCCTTGTGGCAGCGGCCCTGCTGGGCGCCGCTGCTCTGGTCCGCATGCGGCGGCTACGCCCCGCGCTGCGGTTAGGGCTGCTGCTGGCGTGGCCACGCAGCAGCTTTCCAGACCGCGAGCGGCTGCTGCGCGCCGCCGCTCCGGTCTGGTCCGCGCTCGCGCGCCGGTACGGCCCGCGGCCGCCGGGGATGACGCTGCGTGAATATGCAGCGTCACCGGCTTTGGCCGCAGGCGCGGACGGCGCGGACATCGCGCGGTTTGCAGCCGACTGGGAACGGCTGCTGTACGGCCCAGACCGTCCGCTGCGCGCGGACAGTCTGGACTTCCTGCGCCGGGCACTTCGTCTGGCCCGGCGGCTGCAGGCGTTGTAACACAAGGATGTTACAACGTTACACCAAAGATGCGAAGCAGCTGCCATACAATCGCTATCGCTTTCCAATAGAGCTTGGCCACTTGTGGGCAGATGAAGATCGCCATTGGCTGGCGCATTGTTATTTAAATGCAGCGTTTGGTTCATCGCTGCATGCCATACATAAGACGCCTTTCGCGCTTCGCTGCGAACGAGGCGTCTTTCCACGATCATACACTTGAACCAGCATCTTGCTGCCAAGCTTTTCTAATCGAAAATTCATATTTAGAGGCAATTGGTAATCCTGTTTTGATATGTCGAAAAAAGGAGTTTCGCCTTTCCTTGACGGTATGTTTTGTCGTTGCGTATAATTAGTTTCATTGAATTGAGGGAGGCACGGTAATGAATAAACCAAATGAAATTGTGGTTGTCCTTGACTTTGGGGGCCAATACAACCAGTTAATCGCCAGAAGAATTCGGGATCTCGGCGTATACAGCGAGCTTTTGCCGTATAACACACCGGCAGAGAAGATCGCAGAAATGTCACCACGAGGAATCATTTTCTCTGGCGGACCATCCAGTGTGTACGCAGAAAATGCACCACATGTGGACCCGGCTATCTATGATCTTGGACTTCCCATCTTCGGAATCTGTTACGGGATGCAACTTATGGCCCAGCAGCTTGAAGGTAAAGTAGAACGCTCCGAGAAGCGTGAGTACGGTAAAGCCGACATCGAGTTCGCAGCAGGTGCTGCTCTTGCACAAGGTATCGACGGTGAGCACACAGTATGGATGAGTCACGGTGACCACGTGGTTACACTCCCTCCGGGTTTCAAACTGGATGCAGGCACGGAAAGTGCGCCAATCGCTGCAATGAGTAACGACGAGCGCAAATTATATGCTGTTCAGTTCCACCCGGAAGTACGTCACTCTGTTCGTGGTAACGATATGATTCGTAACTTCCTGTTCGAAATCTGTGGTTGCGAAGGCAACTGGAGCATGGAGACATTCATTGAAGATACGATCAAAGATATTCGTGAAAAAGTGGGCGACGGTAAAGTTCTGTGTGCACTGAGCGGTGGCGTGGATTCTTCTGTTGTTGCTGCACTGCTACACAAAGCCATTGGCGACCAACTGACATGTATGTTTATCGACCATGGTCTGCTGCGCAAAGGCGAAGCAGAAAGTGTAATGGAGACATTTGTCGGCAAATTCGACATGAAAGTTGTCAAAATTGATGCACAGGAACGCTTCCTGTCCAAACTGGTAGGCGTCGATGATCCGGAACAAAAACGTAAAATCATCGGTAACGAGTTTATTTACGTATTTGATGAAGAATCCAAGCAATTTGATGATTTTGAATTCCTGGCGCAAGGTACACTGTACACAGATATCGTGGAAAGTGGTACAGCAACTGCACAGACCATCAAATCCCACCACAACGTGGGCGGTCTGCCTGAGGACATGAACTTCAAACTGATTGAGCCACTGAGTGCTCTGTTCAAAGACGAAGTGCGTAAAGTCGGCGAAGAGTGCGGTCTGCCTGAAGCTATCGTATGGCGTCAGCCTTTCCCAGGCCCGGGTCTTGCGATCCGTGTTCTTGGTGAGGTTACCGAAGAGAAACTTAAAATTGTTCGTGATTCAGACTACATTCTGCGTGAAGAGATTGCCAAAGCCGGTCTCGACCGCGAAATCTGGCAGTACTTCACAGCCCTGCCGAACATGAAGAGTGTTGGCGTTATGGGTGATGCGCGTACGTATTCCTACACTGTAGGTATTCGTGCCGTAACGTCCATCGACGGTATGACTGCGGACTGGGCACGTATCCCTTGGGATGTGCTGGAGAAAATCTCCGTACGGATCGTTAACGAAGTTGATAATGTAAACCGTATCGTCTATGACGTAACTTCCAAACCACCTGCAACGATCGAGTGGGAGTAGGGTATACACCCAAACAATATTTTTTAAAAAGCTCTCTTTTATCTGCGGCCTATCGCAGATAGAAGGGAGTTTTTTATTGCATATATTATGATTAAACTTTTATCAGGGGACTGTTTTCCTAGTAATAAACTCTCGAATTTCATCCCATTTTAAAGTTCACTTCATGATCCTTTCAGGTCGGGCCTGTACAATAGGTATATACTAAGAGCTATATGGCTACTGAAAGGAGATTGAATGTATGCGTAAAACCGACTATATGAGCAAATGGAAAATGGGCATTGGAAGTGCGTTTCTGATGGTGATGCTGGCAGGATACGGTTCAGAAATGCAAGACCTTGCCTCCGGTTCGGGAGAATTACCATTTGTGAACTTAGAGGCAGCGGATGCTTCTTCCGATCAGACCAGAAATCAGGAGTTATCCTCTGACTTAACAACAAACACGAATCAGGAACAACAAGAGCTACAGGGTGATGCTCCGCAGACAGAGATATAGTTAACATAGGACTGATCCGGTAAAAAAATGCTCTGGAACATGTCGCAAATTGCTCCATATACCTAATGAGTTTTACTCTTCGTAATACGAGACATCGTAATTCCTAGATCATCATTCACCTGATTGCTAAAACGCATCAGAAACATAAGCTAGCCGGATTAGAGCGCTTCTCGCCCTTTGATCAGGCTAGCTTATTATGTTATCCTGCGGAACTTTCAGTCTGAAAGAATGGACATATCCCATTGAGATTACACCGAAAAAAGCGTATTCAATTGGGTTGTAAACCGCTGAACTGGTTCAATCTGTTAAATAATACGAACGATATTATACAAGGGCGAGATTAATATTCGTTTTTCTCATTGACAAAAACATACTGCCCTCCTAAAATAGTGATGGGAAACAAACAAATAGCGCATACTTATTCGTATAATCCTGGGGATTGGCCCGGGAGTCTCTACGAGATCACCCTAATGATCTGGCTACGAAGAGGAGAAGGCTAAGCACATGAATTCTACATGATTGCGGGGACATCACGCACATTAGAATTTTTTTTGTTCTTAGTAAAGGCATCATGCCACTCCTTGTCAGCTGAACCCTGGGTGAAGAATCTTCATCAGGGTCATTTGTCGTTTTTCAATATGGCTTCAACATCTCTAAGGGGGAGTTAGTAATTATGGATCGTTTCTTTAAATTAAAAGAAAACGGAACAAACGTTAGAACGGAGATTGTTGCGGGTCTCACTACGTTTATGACAATGGCTTACATTCTTTTTGTAAATACGTTGTTCTTGGGACAAGCCGGTGCGGGGATGTCGGATAATGCAGTATTCTTTGCGACAGCCGTCGGCGCCGGATTAATGACTATTATTATGGGATTGTTCGTGAATATTCCGATCGCACTTGCACCAGGTATGGGGCTGAATGCGTACTTCATGACTGTCGTTCTAAGTTCGAATGGAGCGATTACTTGGCAAGCAGCTCTCGGAGCGGTGTTCCTTTCCGGTATCGTGTTCATTATTTTGACCGTGACAAAGATTCGTCAAATGCTGCTTGTTGCAGTTCCGCAGTCAATCAAAATGGCCATTACGGTGGGTATCGGTCTCTTTATTACCATTATTGGTTTCAAGCTTGCTAATCTCGTGGCTGTAACAGTTAATGTTGCACCAGACGCAGATCTGAGTCAGCCGATTCCGGGTAGCAGTTTTAACTTGTCATTGGGCAACTTTGTAACACATCACGATGCGTTGCTGGCCCTGATTGGTTTGCTCCTTATTGCTATTCTGATGGTTATGCGTGTCAAAGGCGCTCTGCTGATCGGGATCGTAGCAACAACGCTGATTGGTATTCCGATGGGAGTTACGAATCTGAGTGGTCTTTCAGGCGCAAGCTGGTTGCCTAATTTCAGTGATCTGGCGGTTGGACAGCTGGATTTGAAAGGTGCGATCAGTCTCGGATTGTTCGAGATCATCTTCATCTTTACCTTCGTTGAATTGTTCGACACGTTTGGTACGATGGTAGGTACTGCAACACGTATGGGGATTATGAAGGATAAGAAAAAAGGCGAGAAGACCATCGGTAAAGCGATGCTCGTCGATGCAGTTGGTGTCAGCGCAGGTGCTGCATTGGGTACAAGTACCATTACAGCATACGTTGAAAGTGCTTCAGGTGTTGAGGCAGGTGGACGTACAGGACTGACTTCGGTAACGACAGGTTTGCTCTTCATTTTGGCCCTGTTTATCGCACCGCTTGCGCTTGTTGTTCCATCCGCTGCGACGGCTCCGGCATTGATCATCGTGGGTGTGCTTATGATGAGTCAAGTGCGCAGCATTGAGTGGGATGATTTCCTGCAAGCTTTCCCTGCGTTCCTTACGATTGTATTGATGCCTTTCACAGGTGGAATCGCGAACGGAATCTCGGCAGGTATCGTATCTTATGTGATTCTGGCGGTATTCAGCAACTTGGTTACAGAGCGTAAAGTGAAAATTCACTGGCTTATGTGGATCTTGGCGCTCATTGTAGTCTGCCGATACGTATTTATTGGCGGGGAGTAAACTTAATTTAGTTTTATGAAGAGTACGGAGATAAGTTTTTATCTTATAAAATGAAAGAAGCGGAAGCCACGGGATTCAAACCCGGTGCTTTCGCTTTTTTTTGTTTTCCTTTCTTGAGCAAAATGAATTTCAAAAATGTTTTCCTTCTATATAGAAGGAATGAGTATAATGTTCTATGATCTGTTGGTTGTTTATCCGATGAAATCTCGGTTTATAAGTTCTATAGCGTGTTGAGTCTGTACTGTATACAACATGAGTATCTCTATACTTGGATTAGGGTTCATACGGGAAACCTTTTGCTTATGTAAGTTAATTACTCCGGTTCATTAAAGGTAGTGCGCAGATGTATCATTCAGCAGACTATAAGGCGATACTTGTTAAAAGGTCTACAGGGTACTCATTTTATAAGAATTAAATGTTTATCGAAAAAAGACTTGCGTTCCATAACTGTACATGGTATATTCTATTTCCGGCCAAAAAAACACGAGATACACGGTGCGGCAAGCGATTGAAATAAGCTTCGAAAGAAACTTAAAAAAAAAGCTTGCAAAGTTGGTTCGGACATGATATTATATAAGAGTTGCTGAAGAGAACGACATTCGGTAACGAAACAAGTTTGATCTTTGAAAACTGAACAACGAGTGAGTAAACATTCTGCTTGCAGAATGAACGCGAAAGTTGGAGACAAGCCTTGGCTTGAATCAGCTGGAGCACAAATGAGATTTTTAATCTCGTCAGATTCAAAATGAGCTTATCGCTCTTTTCAATACTTTATTGGAGAGTTTGATCCTGGCTCAGGACGAACGCTGGCGGCATGCCTAATACATGCAAGTCGAGCGGAGTATCAAGGAAGCTTGCTTCCTTGATACTTAGCGGCGGACGGGTGAGTAACACGTAGGCAACCTGCCCTCAAGTTTGGGACAACTACCGGAAACGGTAGCTAATACCGAATAATTGTTTTCTTCGCCTGAAGGAAACTGGAAAGACGGAGCAATCTGTCACTTGGGGATGGGCCTGCGGCGCATTAGCTAGTTGGTGGGGTAACGGCTCACCAAGGCGACGATGCGTAGCCGACCTGAGAGGGTGATCGGCCACACTGGGACTGAGACACGGCCCAGACTCCTACGGGAGGCAGCAGTAGGGAATCTTCCGCAATGGGCGAAAGCCTGACGGAGCAATGCCGCGTGAGTGATGAAGGTTTTCGGATCGTAAAGCTCTGTTGCCAGGGAAGAACGCTTGGGAGAGTAACTGCTCTCAAGG
>NZ_JBHFJH010000041.1:0-32598 GCF_057334655.1 Paenibacillus sp. AGC31 | reverse complement strand
GTCACCCAGTTTCCAGTGCGATCCGGGGTTGAGCCCCGGGATTAAACACCAGACTTAAATGACCGCCTGCGCGCGCTTTACGCCCAATAATTCCGGACAACGCTTGCCCCCTACGTATTACCGCGGCTGCTGGCACGTAGTTAGCCGGGGCTTTCTTCTCAGGTACCGTCACCTTGAGAGCAGTTACTCTCCCAAGCGTTCTTCCCTGGCAACAGAGCTTTACGATCCGAAAACCTTCATCACTCACGCGGCATTGCTCCGTCAGGCTTTCGCCCATTGCGGAAGATTCCCTACTGCTGCCTCCCGTAGGAGTCTGGGCCGTGTCTCAGTCCCAGTGTGGCCGATCACCCTCTCAGGTCGGCTACGCATCGTCGCCTTGGTGAGCCGTTACCCCACCAACTAGCTAATGCGCCGCAGGCCCATCCCCAAGTGACAGATTGCTCCGTCTTTCCAGTTTCCTTCAGGCGAAGGAAACAACTATTCGGTATTAGCTACCGTTTCCGGTAGTTGTCCCAAACTTGAGGGCAGGTTGCCTACGTGTTACTCACCCGTCCGCCGCTAAGTATCAAGGAAGCAAGCTTCCTATCAACTCCGCTCGACTTGCATGTATTAGGCATGCCGCCAGCGTTCGTCCTGAGCCAGGATCAAACTCTCCAATAAAATATTGAAAAGAGCGATAAGCTCATTTTGAATCTGACGAGATTAAAAATCTCATTTGTGCTCCAGTCGATTCAAGCCAAGGCTTGTCTTCAACTTTTGCGTTCATTCTGCAAGCAGAATGTTTACTCACTCGTTGTTCAGTTTTCAAAGATCAAACTTATTTCGTCACCGAATGTCGTTCTCTTCAGCAACTCTTATATAATATCATGTCCGAACCAACTTTGCAAGCTCTTTTTTTCAAGTTTCTTTCGAAGCTTATTTCATTTGCTTGCCGCACCGTGTATCTCGTGTTTTTTTGGCCGGAAATAGAATATACCATGTAGAACATACACTTGTAAAGAGTTAATTTCAAAACATATCAAATCCACGATCTAACCATATTAAGGACCTTTAATCTACAATGAACTCTTAAGTTCAATTGTATTATCCTGCAACTTGATCTTCTTTATTTAATCTGTCTTTGTTCTATATATAAGAAGGTAACCCTCTCAACTCTTATATTCGAGACAAAAGGGTTACCTTCTATAGTAATCTATATTTATTTACGTTCTACTTTATATCCTTTATCCTCAAGCAGTTTCACGATGCCGTGATCGCCCAAGTAGTGTGCCGCACCAACAACAATGAAATATTCCTCACCTTTGCCGTTTTTCAAGTAACCATCGATTTTGTCCGCCATACCAATGTTACGATCAACCAGCATTGCTTTGTTATATTCCTCGTTAGTGGAGAAGCTGTTTGTCAGTTCAAGCAGTTGCTCGTCATTACCCGTTTTCCACATCTCAGCCATTTCTTTCACACTGTTATCCAACACGTCGAAGTTTTCGATTGTCGCTTTCAGTGTTTCCTCTTGTGTTTCTTTGGAAAAGTCGTTAAACATGCCAAGTTGAGATTGATAACTCTCCAACTCAATAACTGGAAGTTTGCGCTCGATCGCTTTCTGGATGAAATACAGATCCACTCCTGCTGACGCTTCGTATCCTGCCGTTGTGGACTTCAAACTTGCAAGTGTGCTCTCTACTACCCAAGGCTTAAATGCATCCAAAGCGTTAGACTCCAGACCATTTTTCTTCAATACATCACCCAGCTTAGTATACGTTTCACTGGAAATGTGCTCTTTCAGTGTTGTTCCATCTTGATACGAACCCAGACTTAAAACCAGCTTTTGCTGCTCTTCATCAGCTGCTTTGCTAATATCAATCTCTACCCCGAGATAGTCGGCTTCCGCAAACGCTTCTTCAAACTCCGGACGCAATGGATAGAAGCTCTCATCCGCAATATGCATGGACCCTACCAGATAGACCGTGTTACCATTGCTTTCAACTTCCCACATGAAGCCACGTCCACCAGTTTGCGAAGTTTCAGTTGCTCCCCCTTTGGATACCAACAGCACGGTGCGCGTTGCAGCATCCCAGCGAACTTCATAACCTGCAGCATCACCGACGATGCGGATTGGCGCATACGTTACACCGTTGATTCGTGTAAGCTTACTTTTGAGTGTAATCGTTTTGCCATCTACTACAGCCGTGATCGTATCATCTGTCGCAGTTGTTAGCTTCACGTCCATAGCATCCAGCGTAGTCCGCAGTGGAACTAATGTTGTACCTTTCTCCAGGATTGGTGCTCCTGTAGCATATTTCACAGCTTGGTCATTAACCTTGACGGAAGTTCCTTGTGGAGCAGCCATAGCTGGTACTGCAGATGCAAGCAAACCTACCGAGATTGTAAGAGATAAGAGCATGCGTTTCCAATTCTTCATATTATGTAATCTCCTTTATGGAATATAGTTGCCAATCCAATTTTTAATAGAATGGACATACTTAGATACTACGGTTGAAGATGGGAATTGGTGCCACTCCAAAAACGGAGCAGCACTTTATCCCTGCATTACACTCATTAGATAAGAAACAATACATACGAAACCGTCATATATGTTCGATGTTAGATATTCGTAAAATCCAAGCTATTCCATGATAAATAGATACTGATCAGTGCCAGGAAAAAGAACGCTATAGCAATCTTCCGATTACCCCGTAGCTTCACTCCATATGCGACGAAGAAAATAGCGATAGCTAATTTAGCGATGCTTTGGTAATAGCCCTGCTCTGAAAAGGCTGAACTACTGAATACAATGGAAAGTAGCAGTGTAGTCAGGATCAATGCTTTAAACCACAGAGGTTCCCTCAAAAACTGTATATAGAACCCTTTTAACTGCTGCATGATCGTCAACCCTCTCCTGAACTCGATTCAATATAACACCACCGACACAGCACACCACTAACAACCACATCACACACTACTACCTTCAAACACTCAATCTAGATCTTATAAGCCTTCATCGCTTTAAACAATTCCTTGAAGGTTGGGCGTTTACCGTACATCAACACACCTGTGCGATAAATTTTGGCTGCAAGCCATCCGAAGATGATAATGGATACAATGAGAATCGCTAAGGACGTTAGAATCTCCCAAGTTGGCGCAACTCCTGCGCCGATTCGTACCAGAATCGCGGTCGGCGACGTGAATGGAATGAAGCTTGCGATTTTCAACAAGAGAATGTTCGGCGTAGAAATACTGAAGATCGCAATATAGAAGGAAACAAGCGATAACATCGTAATCGGCAGAACAGCCTGACCGAGTTCTTCAGTACGGCTTACCATTGAACCAATGGCAGCAAACAACACGGCATACAGGAAGTAACCCAGGATGTAGAATATGAGTCCGTACACAATAACTGCACTATTCACATCACTCAGACTCATATTGAAATCACCTAATACTGCACGGTTATGCGGCAGCAAGATATTTCCGGCAACCACCGCTCCGAAGATCCCAATTTGCAGCATCCCCACCATGAAAATACCGATGATTTTACCAAACATCTGACTGAGCGGTGATACACTCGTAATCAGAATCTCCATAATACGCGAGCTCTTCTCAGCTGTGATCTCGGAGGCAATCATGTTACCTGTCATCATCGTCGAGGTAAACAGCAGGATGATCAGCAAGTACACCACAATATAGTTAATCGGGCTCATTGCACCTTCAGACTCAGTACCTGCTCCGCTCTCATCTGTACTCAAACTTTGCTCGGTGAGCTTCACAGGTGTTGTAATCAGTTCCTTCTGCTCCGCTGTGAGTACATCCTTCACAACCACATCCAGCTTTACACTCTGTAATGCCGCTTCAATGGATGCAATGATCTGAGGTGATACGTCATCTGCTGAATATAGAATGGGCTGCGGGAACTCTTGCCCGGAAACAGCTTCAAACTTCAGATAACCATCGGTAAGCCCTGCTTCCACATCCGCCGCAAGAGCAGCTTCATCTTTGTCACCACTGGCAATGAATCGATAGGCCTGATCTCCTTGAGCCGCAGAGAAGCTCTCCAGTTTCTCCGAAACTTCAGGCTGCCCTGTACTCAGAAGACCGATATTTACAGGATTACTGCTTGAAGCTCCACCAATGGAACCCCCATTAAATAAGGTAATGAAATACGGGACATTGAGTCCGATTGAAATTAAAAGTGCAAGTACAATGGTCGTCACCATGAATGATTTCGTTTTAACTTTGTTTTTAAATGTAAAACCCGTAATCGTTCCCATTTTATTCATTCGACTCACCTACCTCACGAATAAAGATTTGGTTAAGCGTTGGTTCCTTCAGTTCAAAGTGTTCCACTGTCGTTTGAGTCATCGCTGTTCTCAGAATCTCTTGAGCCGCTTCCACCTGACTAATATGTATCAGGTAACCGCGCTCATTCCGCTCGACTTTCTTCACACCAGACAACTGTTCGAGTCCTTCCACACTACCAATCGTACCCAGGAATACCTGTTCACGCGGATACCGGCTCTTGATCTCCTTGATCTCTCCTTGTACGACCGTGTTGGAACGATGCAGAATAGTAATCTGACGACACAACTCTTCAACGTGCTCCATACGGTGTGTTGAGAACAGGATTGCTGTACCTTCGTCACGCAATTCTTTGACGGTGGACTTGAGTAATTCCACGTTTACAGGATCCAGTCCACTGAACGCTTCATCCAGAATGAGAATCTGCGGTCTATGCACTACAGCCGCGATAAAGCCCATTTTCTGCTGATTACCTTTGGATAACTCCTCGATCTTTTTATCGTAATACTCAGGTACCTCAAACCGATTCAGCCAGTACTTGAGGCTCTGATCTGCGTCCTTGCCATTCATGCCACGAAGTCGTGCCAGGTAATTAATCTGTTCGCTGACTTTCACCTTCGGGTACAATCCGCGCTCTTCCGGAAGATAACCCATAATCTGTTGCAGCTCCGTATTATAGGGCTTGCCGTTGTACAGGATATTCCCTCCGTCCGGGTGAATCAGTCCGAGCACCATGCGCATTGTTGTTGTTTTACCTGCACCATTGGCTCCGAGCAGTCCGTAAATCTCCCCCTCTTTTACATTGAGCGTGACTCCATTAACGGCTGTTTTGTCTGCATATTGCTTGACGACTTGCTTCAATTCCAATCGGTTCATCATTTATCGTCTCCCTTCGGTTATTTCCACTGTACGGGTGCATACCCGGCAATCCAGAATGCCAGCACTTCATCCAATTCCAAGTTACGGATTTTCAATACCCGGTTATTGGACAGCTCCAGCCTCTCCTGCGCCTCGCTGACCCGGGTTGTAATTACGCGAACCAGACCGCCCTCTTCCAAAGAAGATTCCACAACACCAGGAATACTTTCTGGCCTTAAATCTCCTTCATACCAGACTTCCTTCCACTGATCGAGCACCATATCTTTCTCGGCCATCCCCAGCGACTGACCACGGTGCATCAATACGATGTAATCCGCAAGCCTTTTGACTTCGTCCGCAATATGTGTGGCAATCAGAATCGTGGTGTCTCCCCCCGCCATGAAGGTACGGAACTGCTCAACCATCACTTTCCAGGCAAAGGGGTCCAGTCCTGATGAAGGCTCATCCAAAAGTAATAGTCTTGGGCGAGCTGCAATTGCAGCTGCAATCTCAAATTTTCGCCGTTCTCCCTTGGACATCTTGTTCAGCTTCACATCAACAGGTACTTCCATTTCATGAATCAGTTGGTCGAACAACTTCATATCCCAACGTGGGTACCAGTACGCCCGGAAATGGGCTGCTTCCTGTGCTGTTATCCGGTTCTCTTCTGAACCAGCGTTATCTGCCACAAAACCAATCTGTTGTCTCAGTTCAATGGGAAGTGGCCCATCATGTTCCTGACCAAACCATATAATCTGCCCAGCATCTGGCAGTACCACTTGCTGCAGCATGTTAAGAAGGGTGCTTTTGCCTGAACCGTTGTGACCGAGAATAGCCACTATATACCCTTCCGGGATGGTCAGATCAATTGGGCCAATAACTCTGCGCTTTCGCATTTTGGATACGCCATTCAACTGAATTGCTATGGGTTCCACGTATGAATCACTCCCTTACTTCACGTA
Organism: Paenibacillus sp. AGC31; assembly: GCF_057334655.1. NCBI lineage: Bacteria > Bacillati > Bacillota > Bacilli > Caryophanales > Paenibacillaceae > Paenibacillus > Paenibacillus sp. AGC31. Next base: position 26,485 of record NZ_JBHFJH010000041.1, on the reverse strand, counting down.
AATAGCCTTCAGGACTTCCCGGAACAGGCTCTCCATCTCTTCTTCCGTACAGCCTACCGATTTCCCGGACTGCACCGCTGCCTGCATCGCTTCTTGTGCGGCCTTTAATCTATAATTTTCTCTATCGCCGGCTTCTACTTGGGCCACAAATGTCCCTGTCCCCTGCTTCGTACGAAGCAAGCCTTCATTCTCCAGATCCTGATAGACCCGTCTAACCGTAATAACACTGCAATTCAGTGCTCCGGCGAACTCACGAATGGACGGCAAATGTGTTCCCTCCCCCAACTGACCCGTAATTATTAACGATCTTAACTGATTTTCAATTTGGTGATATAAAGGTTCAGCGCTATTTTCATTAATTTGAATGGGTATTTTCACATCTTGCACCTCGCCCTCCGGTACACTCCAGTCTGTTACCTGACCGTGCCGGTTTCATCCTGTATTCGTACATAAGCTCAATTCTCATTTTAATTCAAATCCCGATGAACCAGCTTCTTCAGCGTCAAGCGACTAAACAGCCATAATCCCGCTACACCAGCCACCAGAGCAATCCACATGATCGGGGAAAGCAGCCCCCATGATTTACTTCCATCCATTACAATCCGTAATCCGTAACTGCCTGACATTCGAATCAGTATGGATATGCCAATGGCGATGGGTATAAAAAGCGTACTGAGAAGCAAGTATTTCTTGCCACTGTTCAGAAACTCTCCGTAAATATACAATCCTGTTACCAAAAGGCCATAACCTGTACAGGTAAGGCTAAAGGCCAGGTACTGATCCCATCGGAATCCTTCGGCATGAAAGTTAACCACGTATAACGATCCGTAGAAAAAGATTCCATTGTACGTAAAAGCCATCAGAGACTGCTGTAGCCTGGACCACATCACCACTTGTTCAGGGATGGGAATTCTACGATAGTAGGCCAGCATCTGCGTATAAGAATCCTCCTGTATGTAACGGAAGGAGCGCCTGCAGAACATAAACCCTTGAAATGGCAACATGATTAAAAAGAAGGAATCCACTACTGGATTAATAATATCTGTCTGTTGTTGTCCTAAAAACATCACACCGCTCATGCCGCCAGTGTATATCATGAATAATGCAGACCATAGCCATTGGAGCCTATCCTTACTCATCTGGCTGCGGGTCAACCACCACGCCTGCTTCCATTCGTTCATATGCATGCCTGCCTTTCACCTGTCATTCACTCACTCATCTTGCTTACTGTGTTCACTGTGTTTACTGTATATATCAATATACACAGTATACAGACCAAATTCTCATCTCGTCAACCCCTAAATTTCCTGAATCAGGAAGATGGAATGGGACACTTTTCAAATTTACGTTAAAATAAACTATAGTACCGAATCAAAGAAAGGAAGGTTACAACTATGGATTGGCTGGTTGAGTTCGGGTTTGTCCTCCTTTTCCTCATTGTTGTCATCTGGTTGATCCTCCGGGATGAACCTCGTCGACATTCTGCCAAAAAAGGCAGACACCGCATCCGCCGTAACAACGGCTATACCGACTCTGCTTCGGGATATCCGGTCATTATGGGAGATGACTCCTACGATCGACATGCCAGACAGACACCGGATCACAAACATCATGATTCGGATTCTTCATCAGGCACACATTCTCATCACAACAGCGATAGTGGTAGCAGCAACGACAGCAGTGGAGGTGGCGGGGATTAGACTTCATTCCGCAAACACAAAAGAAGGGCTGTACCCATTATTGTGTAAACACAATTCGGGTACAGCCCTTTGCCGTTCTCTAGCACCTGTTAGAAGAAGAGGCCTTGGGATTATACGAGGTTATAACCACTAGGCAGACTGCGATCCCTGCGGATTGCGCGAATCTGAGCCAGCGTTAACCGTTGATTGGTGGAGATCAGGGATTCCACATCATTGCCACGGATCAGATCATCCAAATCTCTCAAGTTGGTGTTCCCTCGGAAGACACGGAATCCACCTTGGAAGTTAGGACGTGTAAACACAACGAGTGTTGCATTGGAACTTGTTGAGAAAAAGCGCAGGCTCTCCACCCCGTCCAAAATATTGTCCAGGTTACGAAGACCCGTGTTGCCACGATAGATGCGGCTTCTCCCTCTGTAGTTCTCTTCTGAATACACGGTAAGACGTGGATACGTCTGACTGACATTGACTGTTTTTTTCATTTTGTTTCCCCCTCTCGAAATCATTCTATGAATGAATGAGAGAGGGAGCGTGGACGAATCGTCTACTAGATTCGTCCATTTTCATATTTTCAGAAGGTTATAGTGACGCACGCCCGAGTAACCGGAGGGTTATATCTATACTTTTATACGCCGAGGATAACTTCCCATACCGGACGTGTATGACCACCAGGATATAAGAGGTATAGAAGAACATACACGACAACACCCGTTAGCGCTGATCCGAACCAGATCATGGACGTGAACTTGCCCCAGCGGCGATGTGTTCCGAACTTCTTTTTGAACCCCAGCACCAGTGTGGAGATGCCGAATATCGCTGCCACGGTAGCGAGGATAATATGAAAGATCAGAAATATCCGATAAAAGATCTCCAGATCCGGGTCCCCGCCCCAAGCCGTATTACCCACGAACACTGTACGAGACATATAGATTACAAAGAAGATTAGAGCTGCAATCGCACCTGCTACCATGGCGGACTGATGAGCCTCACGTTTACCCCGAATAATCAGTACCCATCCAATCCCCACCAGTACTGCACTAATCACAATGAAAGAAGTACTGATCGTTGGTAGCCAAAAATACATATCCATCGTGTGTTCCCCCTCTTGTCAGAACATTACTTCATTATTTGGCAGCCGGATTGAGCGGCCCCCCTGTGTCCCCTGCAGGATACGAATCATCATCATCTTCCTGCTTCTCTTTCCGATACCATTGGAAAAAGACATAAGCCAGCATGGAGGCAAAGATTCCTTCCTGAATAAACTTCATGACAATGCCACCGACCTGCTGATCTTCCTTCGCGGAAGACAGGAAGTTGAAGAACGCAGGCCCACCGAAGGAGCGAAGTAACGCCGTAGAATCTCCAGACACACAATACCGCATTGCTTCAGCCCATACTGCCGGGTTGCTGTACGTCTGATACAATGGCTCGGACGCAAAGATAATCAATCCGCACGCAGGCGTAAGCAGCACCATATTCAGAAAAATAAAACCGATCTTGGATAACCCCGATGCTTGTCTGCCTTCTGGCAACGGATTCAGCAATGTCCACCACATGAGCATCGAGGTGATGAACAATGCAATATAATACAATCGGTGAACGGTAAAATTCAGCATGACGTAATCATGTACAATCGGTAGGTGATACAGCGAGAACAGCCCGTTAAAGAGCACTGCCGCAACGATTGGATGAGCGAGGAACGATAGCTGTCGTGTAGGCAACCAGCGTACGACTCTGCGCCATACCCAGATCGGCAAACCTTTCATCATCAGCGGCGGAGCTACCAGGTAGGAGAACGCCATGCTCACCATGTGGAAGCTAAACATCACGTGACCAAGCAGATTAAATGGTCCAGCTTGAGCCAGATACAGGACAAACAGCCCTGTAATAAACATGATTTTCTGCACAGCAGTCGCAGGTACTGCATCCTTTATTTGCTCGCTTAACGGTCCCACAAGCACCAGATAAGCCGCAGCAATAATCAGAAATAAAGCCAATATAAGCGGACTCCATAAGTCGTTGAAGCTAAAATATTGCAACCCGAGCATACGGGAAACCTCCCCGTGACCTGATTTGGTTGTTGCCTTCATTTCTTTGTGAAGATTCATTCGCCAAAAAGGGGAAAAGACGGCGGCAATGCGCCGCCGCCATCTCTTTTACCACCAGACCCAATAGAGTGCCATAATGATGCACGTAAAGGCTACGAAAAAGCCAAAGGCCATGAACAAAATCGGCATCAAGTGCCCTTTGTCCTTCAAGTGCATCCAATAACCCAATTGAACGAATACTTGAAGAATAGCCATGACAAGCAAAATAATAATGATAAAGGTTGTGTTGACCCCTCCGGCAGAAGCAGCCGCAAACGCAATCAGCGTGAGAATAATGGAGAAGATAAACACCACGACGTGTTTCTGTGGCCCTTCCGTCCGGTGACGGTGTTTCACAGGCTGTTGATCTGTCTTATCCTGTGCCGACATGTGTTACCCCACCTTTCCGAGCAGGTACACGACCGTAAAGATGAACACCCAGACCACGTCAATAAAGTGCCAGTACATTGCGGAGACGTATACTTTAGGTGCGGTTACGACCGTCAATCCTTTTTTGAACAGCTGACCGATAATGATTCCGATCCACACAATACCAAAAGCAACGTGGGCTCCGTGGAACCCTACCAGTGTGTAGAATGCTGAACTGAATGCACTCGTGGTCATGCCAAATTCTTTATGTTTCACATACTCGTAGAACTCGTAGATTTCCAGTGCGAGAAATCCCATACCAAGTACTACCGTGATGCCAAGCCACAACGCCAATGCATCTCGCTTACCCTTATGCATGGCCTGAATCGCAAATACACTCGTCAAACTACTGACCAGGAGAATGAAAGTTGCAGCGGCCACGAGTGGCAGGTGGAACAGTTCATTCGCCGTAGGTCCATCATTGGTTTGGCCACGAAGAGCCAGGAAGGTAGCAAAGAGTGTACCGAACAGTACCGTCTCGCCGCCAAGGAACAGCCAGAAGGCGATAAGCTTGTTACGGCCTTCCAGCGTTGCTTTCTCCGGTTCATGCGGCAATTTGTCGTTCACCGGTTCGGCATGTGAGGTTGTCATGTTCTAGCCCCCTTCTCATCCTGATCCTCCGGTTCAATATGCCAGCCATGATCATCATAAAGTGAACGAAGTGCCATTGCACCAAATGTGATTACGAGACCAATAATAACTACAATATAATTGTTAAAAATGACGTTCATAAATGCATTACCAAATTCATCGTTACTGAACATCAAGCCAAGTCCGGCGATAAAGATACCTACTGACATTACAAACGGCAACGGCGTTGCTGAAGGCATATGAATCGAACCTACAGGCTCTGCCGGTGTCATCTCCGTATGTCCTGCCATTTTTTCCTTCCAATATGCATCAATTCCGCGTACCAGCGGCGTCTGCTTGAAATTATATTCCGGCGGCGGAGATGGAATAGACCATTCCAGTGTACGGCCGTCTTCCCATGGATCGTTTGGCGCACCAGCCGGTTTTCTCATTGTGATTACGATGTTCACGAGGAACATGATAACCCCAACACCCATTAGAAACGCACCGACGGAGCTGACCAGATTGAGCAGGTCAAAGTCCTGATTCGGCAAATATGTAACGATCCGGCGCTGCATCCCCATCAGACCGAGGAAATGCTGTACAAAGAACGTTAATTGGAAACCGATCATAAACGTCCAGAACGTCCATTTTCCCAGTGTTTCACTGAGAATACGTCCGAACATCTTCGGCCACCAGTAATGTAATCCTGAGAACAATCCAAGTACGAGTCCCCCTACAATAACGTAGTGGAAGTGGGCTACAACAAAGTACGTATCATGGAACTGGAAGTCTGCCGGAGCAGATGCCAGCATAACGCCTGTAACACCACCCATAACGAAGGTTGGGACGAATCCAACTGCGAACAGGTTTGCCGCGGTAAAGCGGATCTGTCCACCCCACATCGTAAAGAGCCAGTTAAAGATTTTGATCCCGGTAGGTACGGCAATCAACATCGTGGAGATGGAGAAAAGCGCGTTTGCTACATTACCCAGACCGGTTGTAAACATGTGATGCGCCCATACCATGAAGCCCAGGAAGGCAATCAGGATGGTGGCAAATACCATGGAGCTGTATCCGAACAACCGTTTACGCGAGAAGGTCGGGATAACCTCCGAGATGATACCAAATGCCGGCAAAATCAGAATGTATACTTCCGGGTGCCCGAAGATCCAGAAGATATGCTGCCAGAGTACCGGGTTACCGCCACCTGCGACATCGAAGAAATTTGCTCCCAGTATACGGTCAAACGTCAAAAGTACAAGCCCCACCGTGATGGCAGGAAACGCAAAAAGGATAATGGCAGATGTAATAAATGTTGTCCATGTAAACATCGGCATCCGCATGTAGGACATGCCTGGAGCACGCATTGTAATAATCGTTGCGAGAAAGTTAATGCCCCCGATGAGCGTTCCCAGACCCGCGATCTGAAGGCCGATGGTGTAGAAATCCACACCATGCGTTCCACTGTACTCACTGCCCGAAAGCGGCGTATATGAGGTCCAGCCTGCATCCGGCGCTCCACCCATAACCCAGCTCAGGTTCAGCAGCAATCCACCAAACAGGAACGTCCAGAAACCCAGCGCGTTAAGAAACGGGAAAGCAACGTCCCGTGCCCCGATCTGCAAAGGCACGACAGCATTCATAATGGCAAAAATAAGTGGCATGACACCAAGGAAAATCATTGTTGTTCCATGCATTGTAATCAATTCGTTGAAGACCTGTGCCGATACAAAATCATTCATAGGCTTCATCAGTTGAATCCGAATCAAAATGGCTTCAATGCCGCCGATTCCAAAGAAAAATCCACCCGCAACCAAATAGAGAATGGCGATTTTTTTGTGATCGACGGTGGTGATCCAATCCATCAAGCCCCTGTACCTCTTGACGCTATGCGCATGAGCCAAGGTTGTGTACCCCCTTCTTCGTCCTTGCTGTTCTATTCATAGTCCAATTTGTAGTTGGCCAGATATTCGGCAATTCCGTCGATTTCTTCATCCGTCAACCCAAGATCTTTGGGATTCGGCATGGTATTGCCCGGCTTCACGGATTGTGGATCATGGAGCCATTCTTTCATGTTATCCAGTACCGGACTACCTTCTTCCTGTCCCTCGCGAGAATTCAGCAAAATGCCTGCGACAGATTCCTTGCCGCCTATTCCCGTCAGGTTAGGTGCAACCGGTCCACCTTGGTCACCAACAGCGTGGCAAGAAAGGCAGTTTGTTTTGAACTTTTCGGCCAATTGAGTATCTTCAGGAAGGACTGCGGGTGCTTTCATCTGGTTCACCCATCTGTCAAACGATTCCTGACTCACTGCTTTTACCTTAAACTCCATGAAAGCATGTGATCTGCCACATAACTCGGCACATTTACCGCGGTAAACGCCTTCATTCGGTGCAGAGAAACTGAACTTGTTAAGTGTTCCATCCGGGTTTGTGTCCATTTTGCCCGCAAGTGACGGCACCCAGAAGGAGTGAAGCACGTCAGCGGTTTTTAATTCGAATGCGATTTTGGTTCCGGTCGGGATGATGAGATCTTGAGCGGTGGTTACGTCATATTGAGGATAAGTGAATTCCCACCAGTACTGATGCGAGGTGACTTGGACCTTAAGTGCGTTTTTGTCATTGGACAGATCTTCGCCTTGGGCAAAAATCGTTTGGACCGTCGGTACTGCCAGAACAATAACCAGCAATAACGGAATGGCTGTCCATATTACTTCCAGCTTGAAATTACCTTCAACCTGTTCGGGCATCTCAGTCTGCCCGGCTCGTCTACGAAACCGGATCAGAACATAGGCCGCTATGGCAAATACAATGATGAGCACCACGATCATAATCGCGATGGATAACTTCATCAGATCATATTGGCCTTGCGCTACAGGACCCTGAGGTTTCATTACCGACAAGTCTTCCCGCCCGCATGCGGATAGCAGCAAAGAGAACACCGCCAGCAAGGGGAGAATTCGCTTTGCAACCTGCCACTGTTTCATCATTGATCTACCCCACTTTTTTACGTTTTCGTAGATTACCGTTGTCGTTCGGTAGAAAGGCAACAAAAGGTACGTTTCAGCACGATACGCATAATCCTCTTCATCATACAGAACGCTTCCAAAAATAACGCTTCCAGTACTCCCGTGATTTCCTGCTCAGGGCATGTCTGCGCATTCTTCCAATTCATTCTATATGCTTCAATCACTTATTAAATATAAGTTGAGGGTATGATTTTGTCAATCTTTGGACACATGTTCACAAATTGTTCACTTTATGTAAAAAACCGCTCTGCAACTTGATTTGCAAACGATTTCAGTTAAAAGTATTACACTCTACATTTGAAAATTTTTGCCAAATTTCGGTGATAAAACTCGATTTATTGGTGATTTTTCTCACATTGAAAACATGTGCTATTATGCAAAAAAAAGATCAGAATTTATGGAAAACCTCTTCCATATCCATTCAGAAGACAAGCCTATCGCTCCATACCGCTATCTTCAAGCTCAAAACAGCATGGAGCATGTCGGAGAAAGTTCAACTCAAGTCCTCTTCTTCACTGACTTCATCTCACGTGCCATCGGTCAGAATCAAGGGGCCATTCCCAGTAATCGCAACCGTATGCTCATACTGGACCCCCCAGCTGCCATCTACCGTCCTTACCGTCCATCCATCTTCATCCCACACAACGGCCCCGGAACTGCCTTTTGTAAAGATGGGTTCAATCGTAATAACCATGCCCTCTGTGAGCATCGTGCCCGTTCTGCGTTTGCCATAAGGCAACACATTTGGCGGTTCATGAATATATTGACCAATTCCATGGCCAATGAGAGGCTTCACAATACCGTACCGATACAACCTGGCTGTTCGTTCAATGGCACTTCCAATATCTCCGAGTGTATTTCCTGGAACTGCCTGGGCAATCGCCCGCTCAAGGGCCTTCTCCGTTCGTCTCATCAGCTTGCGAATGGATCTGCTTGTTTCGCCAATTCCATATGTCCAGGCCGAGTCAGCAAGCCAGCCGTCTTTGTTCACCACCATATCGATGGTCACTACATCCCCGCTGGCCAGCTCCTCTTCCCCAGGAAATCCGTGGCAGACCACTTCATTAACAGAGGCACACGTCGCGTACGGATATCCTTTATATCCTTTTTGCTCCGGTGTGGCTCCTCGTGCTGCCAGAAACTCTTCCACCCGCTCATTAATCTCTGCTGTCGTGATACCGGGGATCATCCACTGCTCAATATGCTGGTGACAACTTCGCAAAATTCGTCCAGCTTCCCGCATGTAGCCAATCTCTTCTTTGGTTTTCAAAATAGGGTCCACATGCATTCATCCTTCCCGCTGTAGGTGTACTCCCATATATATGCAGCAGGAACGCAAAAAAAACCGCCTGCCGGAGCTTATCGCCCGGGAGACGGTTCTATTCATTATCGGAACAGTATAATCAGAGTTGTGTGTTGTTTCAGGACACGGAAGAATCCATCTTGACAAGCTCATGCTCAACCACAGAAGTCAATTCTTCCTCGTATCCACCCGTAATCCGGTATTTTCTCACGTACTCCTTCACGAATTTTTTTGGATCTTTAGGACGGAAAATCCGAGTCATTTCCCTCAAACTTTCTTTGACCTCATTGTGACCTTTCGTTGCCATTGTAATTCCCTCCCAAAACGTTGAAAGTGAATGCTCCGTTTAGAGAATGCCGAATAAGTCTTAAATGCCATCCATGAAGTTGTGTGCGCGGCTTAAAGCAAGCTTTAGGTCGGGAACCTCGCTAGAAAGCAAGTACCTGACACTATAAATACCCGATATGATTCGGAATGAATCATAATCTTATTGTAGCATATTCGGAAGTATCTTACGACTTGACGATTTCCTCTAATAAATATAACGGTTTTCATGCCCAAAAAGTTTAATTCCGAATCATATGTTATGAATGCCGCCATTCTATACGGAATTAATATATCCAGCATAACACTGAACTATTCGGGGGATATTATCACGGACAACCCATACAGTTAAATTACTGGTATCCAAAGGAGGCGTCGTCTCATGGACCGCAAAGAACAGGATATGCTGCCCCTTTCGCATGAAAAGGTGGAAGTAGACGGAGTTTACATTAATGAAGCTGGACGTGAGGAACATCTGCACCGAGGGCAACATTTCCCGGCCGATCCCGTTCTTGGCAAATCGGAATGGAAACTGACCGAATATGCATTTGATAATCACCACGAAGGACGAACCGATGAACGTTTGGTTCCCAAAGAAAACGACACCGATAAAAAAGGCAAGATCGACAGCCCACGCAGACAGTTTCAGGGTGGGTAGTGATTATTTTTGTTAGAAGTACCGAGTTCTTCATCCGGACAGGGGCAGATCATGCTGTAACTCAGCTGATCCTGTCCCTGTTTCATGTTTTTGACTGTTCTTTCACTCCATCCTATTATAGGCAAATAAATTCATCGGTTCAGTTCTGTCCACCTCTCTCATAGCCTAGTTAAAAAGGTCAAAGGAGGCTGGACCGGATGTCCCCCATGAAATCGTCTAGCGGTCTGGATGAAAATATTGCTGGCATGCTTTGTTATCTGTTTACCTTTGTAGGTGGGATTGTCTTTCTCGCTGTGGAGAAGCGGAGTCGGTTTGTGTTATTTCATGCACTGCAATCTGTAACGGTCTTTGGCATCATTATGGTCGGGCATGTATTATCAGCTTTCCTTCCGTTGTTCGGACCACTGGTGGCATCGCTGCTATCCCTGCTCGGTGTAGTGGTCTGGCTGGTTATGGTCGTTACCAGCCTGCAGGGGAAGTGGCTAAAACTGCCGTGGGTTGGCGATTTTGCAGAGAAACAGTTGCGTCATCTGTAATCCCCGCTCATCATAGTTAAATAAAACAAAAAACACCGAAGACACAACTCTGTTGAGCCTGTATCTTCGGTGTTTCGCATCTAAAAGTGTCTCTTTCATTCGTTCATGCGCTGGAACATTCATAGCATAAACGATGTATATCATAAACCATTCATGCTGTATATCATCATGATTAACCTGATTCATTATTCATCTTGTGAATCGTCTATTAAAAACAGTTAACATAACAATCCTGCTGCACGAAAAGCCTGGCCTAATTCGGCTAATTAAGCTGACTTGCCCGCCTCTCCAAGGATGGCATCTGCCTGTTGTTCAGCCATCTTGGCAGCTGTTTCCTTGGTGCCCAGACCATTAAACAGCAGGTTCATGAAGATCGCCGTGAAACTGCCTGCAATGATACCATTACCGAGCATAATCTGAGCCCAAGCCGGTGCACCTGCGAACAACTCAGGCACAACGGTAACCCCAAGCCCCATACCTACAGAACAAGCGATGACAAACAGATTCTCATGTCGGTTCAGATCAACCTGACTGCCGATAATTCGAATGCCTGATGATACCACCATGCCAAACAAGGCCACCATAGCTCCGCCAAGTACTGCCCCTGGAACGAGCTGTGCGAGGGCTGCAATTTTGGGTACAAATCCAATGACCACCAGGATTCCACCAGCCACCACAATGACATCACGCGTCTTCACACGTGTCATCTGTACCAGTCCTACATTTTGCGAATACGTTGTATACGGGAATGAGTTGAAAATACCGCCTAACACAATAGCCAGACCTTCCGCACGATAACCACGGGCCAGATCCTTGGAGGACAAGTCCTTGTCCAGGATTTTGCCAAGAGCCATAAATACACCTGTGGACTCTGCCACGCTGACAATCGCCACCAGAATCATCGTCAGAATCGGTACAATCTCAAACGTCGGTCTGCCGAAGTAAAACGGCTGAACAACGTGGAACCAACTTGCATCGCGAATAGGTGCAAAATTAACCTCACCCATGAACCCTGCTGCCACTGTACCTACCAGCAGACCAATCAGTACCGAGATGGAACGGATAAAACCGGTTGTGAATCGAGTCATTAGAATGATAAAGAGCAACACGCCGAAACCGAGCATGAGATTAACTCCGCTGCCGAAATCTTCTGACCCCTGACCGCCGCCCAGATCGTGGAAAGCAACCGGAATCAAGGTCAAACCGATGATCGTAACCACCGAACCCGTAACCACGGGTGGAAAGAGCCGAATAAGCTTCCCAAAGATTCCAGAGAAGATCAATACGAACAGCCCTGAAGCGATGATCGCTCCGTAAATGGCAGATACTCCACTGTTCATCCCGATCAGGATCATCGGAGACACGGCCTGGAATGCACAACCGAGCATGACAGGCAGCCCTACGCCGAAATATTTATTTCCCCATACCTGAAGCAGTGTAGCCACACCACATGCGAGCAGGTCAATGGCAATGAGATAGGTTAGTTGTTCCTGTGTAAAACCCAATGCGTTACTAACGATCAATGGGACAACGACGGCTCCTGCATACATCGCAAGCACATGCTGTAGTCCGAGGGAGAACGTTTTGATTGGATGCCGATGCCGTTGAAAAATACGCTCGCGTGCCATATTAGTTCGTGCCCTCCTCGTCCGCAAATGTAACCTGTCCATCCGACAGTGCCCCGATACGAACCAGCGATTCCACTCGGTATCCTGCTTCTTTCAGCAAGCGACCTCCCGGCTGGAATGCTTTCTCAATAACAATACCGATACCCACCACTTCGGCTCCAACCTGCTCCACAATGCGAGCCAGACCAAATGCTGCTTCACCATTCGCCAGAAAATCATCAATGATCAGCACACGATCACCAGGCTTCATGAATTTCTTGGCAACGGTAATTTCATTGGTCTCCTGCTTCGTGAAGGAGTAGACCTTCTCCACCAGAATGTCTTCTGTCAGTGTGAGCGACTTCTGCTTCCGAGCAAAGATCAGCGGCACGTTAAGCTCCAACGCAGTCATGATGCCCGGTGCGATCCCTGACGACTCAATTGTCAGCACACGTGTGATATTCTCACCTTCAAAGCGGCGAATGAATTCCTTGCCCACTTCCTTCATCAAAACCGGGTCCATCTGGTGGTTCAGGAATGAATCCACTTTGAGTACTTGCTCGGACAGGACAATGCCTTCCTGTCTTACCTTGTCTTTTAACAATTGCATTGTAATTCTTCCCCCTGAATGCCCTCCGCACAGTAGCTTACAAGCTCTTCCAATCGCATGGTAAAAAAGCAAAAAGCCCGCCTTTTCACACGCTGCGGAATAACCGGAGACGGGAAAGACGGACTTGTACATATATGGACAAGCCGTATGGATGCTGCAAGTGTGCTGGATGGACAGAATGACAAGAGTTCAATCCTGTTGTGAGAAACCTCAAACAGTGTAATCGGAAACAGATAAACCACTTGAACCTGCTCTTCTGTCAAACTGCCCTGAGAATGAATGATCTCATGCCAACCATACAAAACATTACAACATCTTTCCCGTAGTCCGATCATTCCGGTGATCGGGTAGAGACATGCAGGCCTATTCCTGCACATATACGAGTAACGGCATATTTAATTTTTTGGCTCCATGATTCGTTACAATGTATGATCGCGAACCTGAATATAAATGGTTAAACATAACTGACAATGTTAGAAGTATACCGAATCGGCGGCGTGAAATAAAGAAGTATTTTCATGGAAGTTGCGGAAACTTGTCTTAATTTGCAAACAGGGGGTGATTGGAATCACTTTTTTATGTACAATATGAGAACGGAAGCGCGGAACTGAACGGAGAATGGATGGAACCGCGGCCTATATTTTGAATTGAATGATCAAAGGAGATATGCAAACATGAAAGGCGTACTTAAAGAATTCAAGGAATTTGCCGTCCGCGGCAACGTCATCGATCTGGCGGTCGGTGTTATTATCGGGGCTGCTTTTGGTAAAATCGTCACATCCCTTGTGAATGATATCATCATGCCCCCGGTTGGAAAACTGCTTGGAGGGGTTGATTTCAGCCAGAAGATTTTCAATCTGGATTGGGATATGAAAACCGCCAGCGGGCAGGAAATCAAGACATTAGCACAAGCCAACGAAGCTGGCGCAACCGTAATTGCTTACGGGCAGTTCATCAACGTCATGATTGATTTTATTATCGTTGCTTTCTGTATTTTCATGCTTGTTAAAGGTATCAACTACATCAAAAGCAAAGAACACAAAAAGCCCGAGCCGCAAAAAACGACCAAGGCTTGCAAGTATTGCCTATCGGAAATTCCAGCCGCGGCTACCCGCTGCTCGCACTGTACTTCAGAACTGGAAGCAGAAGGAACCGGCGCTCTAGCATAATCACAATGAACGTTTAAAGACGCACCGAGTTGAATTACGGATCTAAATCCTGATGCGGGGGACAACCTCTTACTTGCTAGGGTGTATGTATGAAAAGCTAGCCATATGGGCTTCATTAACAATGGGTTGCGTAGGTTAAAGGTTTGAAGGTTCCACCGTAAAGGTGGGGCCTTTTTTGTGCCTATCATACATGTATTACATATGCTCCCCCATGAATTTCATTCGCGGCCATGCTCATGAATTAGAAACGGCGTGGCAGCAAATGCTCCAGGATCGACTTCAGATCTTTATCTTCTTTGTAAACTTCTTCCCCAGTATCAAGCTCTGTCACACGAATATATTCAAAGTTTGCCGAAGCATCCACTGGCTTGAACAACAACTGTGCCTCATCTTCCAAACGTACATTAAATCCCATATCCTTAAACATGCTGCTTAACTGACTGTTAGCCGGTTCCTGACCTTGCCCTACAAATATAAGTCCTCTAAGACTTTTACGTTCCTGAGGTTGCGGATAAATCACCTGAAAGTGTACAATGCATTCCATACGATGGTTCCCCTTTCGTTTAAAACATACTTTGTGAAATTTTGAACTTTAAAAACTGCTATATAAGGAGATACGTTTCATGACCCCAGAACGTTTCGACATTTATGACGATCAGCAAAATTGGATCGGCACTTCACTACGCAGCGAGGTCCATGCCAAAGGATATTGGCACCGTTCATTCCACTGCTGGATCGTGCGTGACAAAGGCGAGCAACGACAGGTTCTTTTTCAGCGGCGACGTGATATTAAGGATACCTTCCCCGGATGTTACGACATTACAGCAGCAGGTCATCTCACCGCAGGTGAACAACTGCAAGACGCCAGTCGTGAGCTGGAGGAAGAACTGGGTGTCCATGTATCTTTCGATGCACTAACCTATCTACTCACAGCTACACAGCAACTCCAAGGAGAGGTGCGTGGTGTTCCATTCATAGATCGGGAATTCAGTGCCGTCTATGGACTATGTCTGAACCAGCCGCTCGAAGCCTACGTTCTGCAGCCCAGCGAGGTGGATAGCCTGTATGAAGTTCCGCTGGATGATCTACTCGCTTTGTTTCGTAATGAGATCGACGTGATTCAAGCTACCGGAGTTCAGACCCAGCCATTGACATCACCACCACATTCCATCGGTCATAAGGACCCATTAAGTGATCATGCAGCTGATGATCCGGAACGTATCGTTCGCGAGATTCGGGCAGCAGAATTCGTGCCTCATGGCACAGCTTATTATACGGATGTGCTGGAAGCTCTGTATCACGTGCCCAAAGATTGATCACGTACAATCTTGTTCAACCCGATCCAGTTCAATCGAATGTTCATAGCTTCATTTTCTCAAAAATAGCATAACTTCATACCTTTACTATCGACTTGACTGGGAACAGATGCTGTGACGAACATCACTGTCATATCTCAAACCAGCACAAACAGGCGACTGCCTGCGGGCAACGCCTGCTTTATGTACACACGTATTCGTTTCATCAAGATAGGTACCTTTGTGCTGGCATGCTCCATCAGAGGTGAATTAGTCGCCGATCTGTCTAGCTCTGTTCACCCTCTCCTGAAGGAGAAGACCAATAACGCGCAGAGAGTTCTTCGTACCGGTGCCCATAACGGGACTCCAGTTCCTCACCCATATCCTGTTCCAATTCGTACAACACCAGCTCTTGAGCAAAATGATTCAGCAGCAGTCCGGTCATTACTGGATGCTCCGTCACCACTGCCTGTGTGGCGCATGATTCCCCTCGCATGCCTAGCATGCACCAGCGGCGGTCCACCACCAGAGAGAATTTCCGACCATTACCTGTGCCGTACAAAGGCAGACCCGGCAAAGGAACAGGCTGATCGAGCATGCCTTCGCCACCATCACACGACCATAACAACCGCACACCGCGAGCTTCAGCCTGCTGTAAGTCATTACGCAGCAACTCTGCCTCTTCACGCCAAACGTCTACGACAATCTCATGCTGAGCCTCAGCCAACTCACGGCTCAGATTCTCAAACACATTTTTGTCCCCTTCGACGTTATAGAAGACAGGTTTCTCCGGTTCACTCTTAGGCATGCTGCTCTGGACATAATCCAGCGAGGTACGCATTTGATCAGAGATCATGCGTGTCATCTCCTCCGGCTTCAGCACACTATACTTCGCCGGTTCCCCCGGACTACACCGCAAGAATCCACGCTGTTCCAGCCGTTGCAGGGTCGCATATACATTGGAACGGGACACGCCAAGCCGCTTCGCAACCTCATAGCCTGAGGCTGATCCCTGACGGGCGAGTTCCACCATAATTTTAGATTCCATCTCGGTAAACCCAAGATGACGCAAATGATGCAGCAGTTGGTCCATATTCCCGTCCCCCCATGCTGTCAGCAACCCGCACTGCCTCACAATGATGCAGCAGTGCTTCTACTGCATCAGATCAGATCTGTTCGGCACCACAGCGCGGGCACCACTTCGAACCTTTGGGCAGCTCGGCTGCACAAATCTGACAATTCACCATTTCGCGTGATACTTCGGTCTGTACGTCCACCGTGTTCACAATCGGGTTATTTTCTTTCCAGTAACGGATGCGTTCGTCCAGCTCCTGCTGACGCTCACGTTCCCGTTGCATCTCTTCATCTCTGCGACGTTCCCACTCCGCATCGAACGCTTCCTTTTCTTCCTGGGTAAATTCCGTACTGTTATATTCCGATTCCGTTTCCAGATCCGCTATGGACGGAATGACCGTATGATACGGCTCATCTTCCTCCAATTCCAACTCAGGTGGCGCATCGTAGAAGTCCGGCTCTGGAGTCTGGGTCTGAGCTACAGCTGCCTCCTGTCTCGCGGCTGTGGTGGCTCCTGCGACTCCTGCTGCTCCTACTTTAGGTGCTGGTGTCTTGAGTTCACCCAACTTGCGTCCGCATTTAGGGCAGAAGTTGGCATCCAGGGAAGCGACGTGTCCACACTCGCACAACCGTTCGTTCTTGAGTTGTGCAATCTTGTTGCGCAGACCATCAATCTCGTCCTGCAATTCGTCGCAGAGCTGCGACAGATCCACCATCTCTTTTTCTGCACGCGTCATATCCTGTGCCCGATAACCCTCATAGAAGATGCGACCCATATCTGTAAAATGGACTTCCTGTTCCTGTTGCAAGCCCACAATCTGGTTGTTCAATTTCCCAATCTCAACGGCGTGCTGGGCACGCTCTGTTGCTTTGTTCGCTCCGTCTTTGATGCGCTGAAGCAGTTTCATGACCATTCCTCCTCTGTCCCGTCAAAACCAATATTATCATTTCAAATTTTAGAGGTTATTCAAAAAGTCCGCTTTTGATTACGAAGGATGCCAGTGGCATCCTCAGCATCGAATATGGCATTCAGCCGAAATGTCCGTTGCTCACGTAGTTTTCCCTACGCTCCGCTACTCCATTTCTAGCTTCATTCCATCTTCTCGGTACTGAAAACCAGACTTTTTGAACACATACTTGTGGTAAATTAGCATATTACATCCTTCATGCAAAATGCTCAGGCATATAACTTATACGAAATCATGCCAAAAAGTTGCGTAATCTCGTGCAGGTGCCCGTTTTATACCGATACTGGATGAAATCGGGGGCTTTCGTCAAGACCTTACGTTCGGGTATAATGAAGCTTTGACCATACTTAACCGCCTAATTAGGCGACTAACTCTATCATACCAATTTACAATGTGATTGTGAAAAGGGCAAATGGTTTACTTTTAGCCGGGATAGTCCTATCCCTGAATGCATACAGAGGTGGATGAAACATGTTAAGTCCGAACTCAACGTTCTACCCCCGTCCGCTCGGGGTTACCCCGGCGGCATCCCTGCCCCAGTCCCCGTCTGCTCCGCTGCAGACCAGTCGACAACTCGTGGGCAATGATCAACAGGATGCCTTTTATTTTCGCTCGCTGGAAGAGGCAGGTATCAAGTTAAACGCACCACAAATCTCGGCAGTCCGTCACGGCAGAGGACCCATTCTGACGCTCGCCGGAGCCGGCTGTGGCAAAACAACTGTGCTGGCTGCAAGAGCCGGTTACCTCATAGAGGTCAGTGGCGTACATGCAGGCAGCATCCTGCTGGTGACGTTCACCAACAAGGCCGCCACCGAGATGAAAGACCGGATTGCGGCTTTGCCAGGTATACGCCCGGCAGCCGCGAGAGCCGTACAGGCTCGCACCTTCCACTCTTTTGCGCTGACATTATTGCGTCATTACGGTGTGCAGGAAGAGATCTTTGGCGAGTCGCGGGCTCAGCATACGGTGCTGAAGATGCTTCTTCGCCAAAATGGCATGAGTGAAGCCTTCCAGCCCGAAAGTCTGCTGGCCATGCTGTCCGCATGGAAGATGCAAGGATCGGAAACAACCGATCTGCCTGAGAAATCACAGGAAGAACGCGATGCCAAGCGTGTTCTTCTTGGTTACGAAGCCTGGAAGCAGGATCGCGGCAAAATGGATTTTGATGATATTTTACTGCGGGCAGCCGCGTTGCTTCGTGATCCTGCTGTTCTAGGGCCGCTTCAAAAACGTTTCCAGTACATTATGGTGGATGAGTTCCAGGACACCAATCATCTGCAATATGAGATTGTACAAAAACTGGCTTCCGCCCACCGCAACCTGATGGTTGTGGGAGACGATGACCAGACGATCTATACCTTCAATGGCGCACGCCAGGAATCGATTTTGGAATTCGATAAAGTATACCCAGGTGCACGCATCGTGACGCTGGATATTAATTATCGTAGTGATGCACGCATTCTGGGACTCGGAAGTGAACTGGTCGCCCGCAATAAACGCAGACGTGACAAACGGCTGCGTGCCGCCGGAAACCGCGGCGATGCGCCCCGTTTCGCTACACCTTCCAATGCAGAGGAAGAAGCGGCGTGGGTCGTAAACCAGCTGTGCCAGCAAGTTGAAGAAGGACAACACACCTATCGCGATATTGCGATTCTTCACCGAACTGCAAGCAGCAGCCGGGCTGTATTTGAGCAGCTTGTTTTGAAAGACGTGCCTTTTGTACAGCATGGTGCTTCTCCGGTGTTCTATGACCAGTCTCTCATCAGACCCCTGATGGATCATCTGCGTCTGTCCCTTGACCCACGAGCCATGGATGCTCTTCCAAGTGCACTGGGTCCGCTCTACGTCTCACGCGATGCGGGTCTGGAATGGATACAGCGTTGTGAACAACAACAGGCGAAGAAATATCCGCTCATCCATCTGGTGAAATGGGAAAAGCTGAAACCATTCCAGCAGGAACAGGTCAAAGAACGCATCAAACTGATCAAATCACTGCACAAACTAAAACCCATCATCGCCATTCAGGAGATGCGCAGGCAGTTCTACGACAAGTATATGGAAAGTGGTGATCCCAGCATCTTCACCCACTATAAGGAAACGATGCTGGAAACCCTGGATGAATTCGAAGCTGCCGTCAAAAAATTCGAAACGGTAGAAGAGTTCATTCAATTCGCGGATGAGCTGTCCCGCAGACACCGTGAGATGGAATCTTTGCGCCGCGCACAGGACAGTGACGCGGTACAGCTGATGACGATCCACCGGGCCAAAGGATTGGAGTTCCCTTGTGTGTACTGGATTGGAGCCAGTGAAGGCATTGTGCCTCACAGTACAGCACTTCGCCAGGATATTCCCGAGGATCAGAAAGCTGCGCTTGCTATGCAGCAGACAGATGCCGAACTGGACATGGCGCTGGAGGAAGAACGCAGGCTCGCCTACGTTGCCATCACACGGGCCAAGCAGTACTTGTATGTCACCTCACCGGCGAGCCATCACGGAAAACCAGCGGATGTGTCCCGCTTCCTGCTTGAAGCCTTCGGCATGGAAGTACCGGACAAACGCAAACCTCGTGAGGAGAGCCGGACGAGCAGTCAGGCTTCATATGGTAAAGGCAACGGACAGTATGCCCGCTCGTCCGGCTCAGGTGCCCGTTCAGAAGGTCGGGATGCAGCACAGCGTCGTGCCATCAGCCACAGTGACCGTCGTGACTACGAGGTCCACAACGAACGTGATGAGGATCGCCTCGGTGAACGGCGTGGTAGTGGGGAGATTCGCAACCATAAGGCATTCAGCACCACAGGTCTGAGTCCAACAGCTGCAAGTTCCTCCAGTTCACATTCGCACACTTCAGGTTCAGGTAATGCTGAGCGTACGGAGACCGTTGCGGTCTGGAAGTGTAGTTCATCCACCTGTAAAGCTTGGCTAAGACAGAAGCCGGCTGTGCCTTCAAAAGCAACCAAGAAGGCATCCTCAGGCCCTCCCGCCTGTCCCCTGTGTTCAGGATCGATGGAGGCTGGCACCCGCCAAGTTCCCGTAACGGGGAGATTTGGGAAATAACTCAAAGGAAGAGGTCCCTTATGAAGTTAGAGATGATTATTAAAGAGCGGATTCAAGAAAGATTCGACACCCTACAGGAATTGTACGATATTTGGTTTACCGAAAATCCCGCTTATATCGCTCCCAAAGAAAAACTTTTTCCACAAGCACATATTGAGCGACTTAGAACCATTACTTATCTATTGGATAAAGGGTTCATCGTCGTTAATCCCGTTAAAGATGAACCATCTCTCGTGTCAGTCAGTATTACAGTAGATGGAATTGATTTTTTTGAACAAAGTCGATTAGAAGGAAAAGGTAATGGCTGGTCATATGTGACTGAACATGTGGATGAATAAATAACACACGAGCATAGTAGCTCGTTTCAGGGCGCTTTTTGCTGTTTATTAACAGTAGAAGCGTGTTTTTTCCATTTCAGAATGGGGGTTGGATTATGCAGGACGACAAACAACATCTGTATGTATCGGTAACTCATAATCTTATTGAGCAAACAAAGAACGAATCTACACCCTTTGAGGTATTAGTGGATGACGAACAGTTGGGCCGATTAAAAGATCTGATGAAGGTGCTGGAGGATGACGATGCCTATACATTGCAACGGGCTCCCGTACCCTACAAATCAGCAGACCACGATGAGGCAACAGAGCAATTTTCGGATGGCATGACCTTGCTGTATACCTTTCTGTATGACCATGGCACGCCGGATACCCGGCAGGCAATTGAAAGCATGAACGTGCTCCCAAGGCTGCAGGATACGGATTATGATGACCCCGGGTACGAGAATTCACCACTGAATAAATGACTGATGCCAAAAAGCATGCGTAACCGCAGATCACGCGGAAGACGCATGCTTTTTAATATGATGAAGGACAACGGCCATGTAAAATGGACTCAATCCAGACGAATCTCCTGCCCTTTCTCAGCCGATTCATAGATTCCGCACAACATGCGCGTGGAAGCCACGCCATCCGCAATTGGGCTGATCGGCTCTGTACCGTTCAGGCAGCAATCCACAAAGTGGTCAATCTGGTTCTGGAATGCACTATGAATATGGAGACCCGTATTGTCCGTCTGGGGTTCAATATTCAGGATGGTATTATTTTTCTCCGTGACGATCAGTGTCTCCGGCTCCAGTTCGAACCCACCACGCTCGCCGTATAATTTCACCGAAGATTCATCTCCGCGTGCATGCAGGGTAAAGCTCACATCCACCGCCAGCGAAGCCCCGTTCTCAAACCGAATAAGTGCATTCGCCATATCTTCCACGTCATTCACAGCTGCGCTGTAGTCGGCTGCTTTGTAAAAAGAAAGATGTTCGATATGGGCACGATTGCCCAACTTCCGATACGTATTACCACTGACCGAAACAGGTTTCGGCTTGCCCATGAGGTACCAACACTGGTCAATAATATGTACGCCGAGATCAATCAGGGGACCACCGCCGGAACGGCTTTTATCAGCAAACCAACCGCCTGGATTGCCGTGACGCCGCAGAATGGAAGCTTTGGCATAATACAGTTCACCAAACTCCCCGGCATCAATGAATCTGCGCATCATCTGCATATTGTTATCATACCGCCGCACAAATCCCACGATAAACGTACGTCCGCTCTTCTTCACCGCTTCTTCAATCCGGAGCGCATCTTCCACATTGGTTGCGACCGGTTTCTCCAGCAACACATGCTTACCTGCCTCCAGTGCAGCAATGGCAAATTCGGCATGTGTATTATTCCAGGTACAGATACTGACAGCATCCACATGCGGGTCCTCCAGCATCTCCCGATAATCGGTGTACACGGATTGAGCATCGTACTTCTGCGCAGCAGCCTTAGCCCGTTCTTCGTTCAGATCGCAGATGGCATAGATGACGGCATCCTCGTTTTTGGCATAACACCTCATATGAAGATCCGAGATTGATCCTGTACCAATCATTCCGATGTGCAACATTTGTTTCGTGCTCATCATCGTCCTCCCTTCCTTTTCCACAACTTCCAGAACATCATTATCGTCTAGTCTGCCCGCAGCATACCCTCGTAAATACCCGGCGTTGAATTTTCGATCTTCACGGCACCCAATGTTCGGGCATAGAAATCCACAGGTCCCGCTGATCCGATAATGGCATACCCGTACCCATCCGCCTTCATCGCATGCATACAGGCCAGTAACAAGGCTGTGCCTACACCTTTGCCACGTGCATCCTGGCTCACACCTGTGGGTCCAAAGAAGTTGCGGCATGTCGCTTCGTAACAGGCAAAACCAATCATTTTCCCATGCTCAACCGCAATATAACAAGACACCGGCTGACGCGCAAAAGCGACCTCACATTCATCCACCCATGCCTGACTAAAATGTGACCTCACCCAATCCAGTACAAGCTGTTTTTCTGGCGCAATGGCTCTACGAATCACAATGGAGGATTCCTCCAGCGTTCTCAGTCCACTCTCTTGCTCCGGCAAACGATAGAGCGCTACCAACATATCACTCATCTAATCCGTTCCTCCTCGTACTTGAATGTGAAATAGGACAATGGTTTGGCCACTACCTGAAATTAACCTGATCCTGCTGCGGATAACCTGCAATACAAGCGATATTTCTAATTTAAAATAACCTACCGCTTACGTTCATTGCATTTCAACTGCAACACTTAGACGATTTGTCCCGTCTATTAACTTGAAGCGCGGCCCTAAGGAAGATTTTACCGCGACAGTACACAGATTAGAAGGGATGAATATTGATGAACAACAACATGAAAAAAGTAAGTGCACTGATGGCCCTATCCATGGCATTGGGTGGCGGAGCCGCTTATGCCGCAACACTGGACAACACACAACCACTCCATCAAACATCCGTTTCAGCAGATAGTAACGCAGTGAGTGTAGTAAACGTATCCGTGAATGGTGCATCCATCTCTGATGGTTATTGGAACAAGGATGGCAAAGTAGCCATGATCCCGCTGCGTGATCTTACCGACGCACTGGGTATTGAACTGGAATGGAATAAAGAAACTAAAACTGCAGAGCTGACTCGTGGTGCTCTCTGGACACAGGTAATCACAGGCAAGGATCAATATTCTGTGAATAAAATGCTGCTCACACTGGGCACAGCGCCCGAAATCACAGGCGGCAAATTGTATGTACCGGTTTCTTTTGCTGAGAAAGCACTGCATGGACAAGTGAACACAACAGGAAATCAGGTGACGATCTCCAGTGAAGAGGACGTGAAGACGGTTACTGAACGTGGTGTAATTACCAGAATCTCGAACCAAGATAAATATAAGTCCATCCAGATTGGCGGTGCAGGTACGGATGGTATTGTGCTCAATCTGAGCGATGAGACAAAATTCATCTCAGTTGAGGGGAAAGAGATTGCACTGACTGATCTGGCCATTGGCATGAACGTGGAAGCTGAGCATTCCCTGATCACTACTCGCAGTCTGCCACCACAAACGCCAACCTATACAGTCACTGTACTGGATGCGGCTACAGCATCTGAGGCACAACCTAAAGAGCTTCTGGGCACAGCGGGTACAATTGAAAATGTAAAAACAGCTGAAGGCAGCATCTCACAGATTGAAATCACAGGTACACGGTTAACAGAAACAGCTCCTGACCATGTCGTGCTGAACATCGACAAAGACACACTGATCGTGAACCACGAAGGTGAAACGGTAAAAGCTGAAGAACTGACCAAAGGCGCTAAAGTCATTGGGTTCTACAGCCCTGTGTTGACACGCAGCCTGCCTCCAATTGGAACAGCTTGGAAAGTGGTTGTTGAAACACCTGCAACAGAGCTGGAAGCGAAATAATACGGTTTGTGAAAAGCGCGGGTTAAACATATGCTGAGACTGTATATTGCAAACCGCATGTATCTTCTGGCAAGTGATGTAAGGCTTGTAACGCATCACGATGACCAGCCAGCAGCTATACGGCTAGTCTAATCAAAACAACCTTATCCGCCTGTCTTCTGACAGGCATGGATAAGGTTGTTTTTTAGTTTATGGAGTTATTTTTTGTGACTATTTAGCGATACAATTATTCCCGGTTTATCTTCATCTTCAACGATCGCTTCCACTTCAATCTCAACCATCAACAAGGGATCAATGAGTGCGCTAACTTCAACCATGGTGGCTACAGGCTGGATCTGTCCAAAAAATTCACCGTGCGCCTTGCCAACTTCCTCCCATCTGGAGATATCGGTAACATACATCCGGGTTCTCACCACATGCGACATGTCAGCCCCCAGTTCTTTCAGTGCATTCTCGATCGTCTGCAAAACGAACCTTGTCTGTGCGTACGGATCACCTGCCCCAACAACTACACCATCTTGCATCGCGGTTGTACCCGCCACTTCAATTCGGTTCCCTACACGGATGGCACGGCAATATCCCACCAACGGTTCCCATGGGGAACCGGTAAATACCTGCTGTCTGCTCATTCTCTCGTCCCTCGCTTTGGTTGTATTTGTCTCTTCGGATAAACATGAATTATATCAGTCCCCCATCATCTCGGACAATGGAATCAAGTTTAATTCTATCTTAACTCCATTAACATTTTTGCACAGAAAAAAATCCCCTGAATGACTGCCCATGGTTAGATCAAGGAGGGTTCATTCGGGGATTTATGAGAATTAGTATCTTTTCTTTTTCTTTAAGGATGAAACATCCAAATTACAACTTGATATTAGCCTCATCGAAGTATTCTTCCAGAGTTAACCCACTCTTCGCCACATCCGGTGCCAAATCTGTACCGATGTACCGGATATGCCAAGGCTCATAGACGTACCCTGTGGTATCTTCTTCACCTTGCAGATAACGGATGACATATCCGTATTCTGCAGCGTGTTCAGCCAACCACTGGCCTTCCTTTGATGTGCCAAATACCTCTTCCAGCACATTGCCCACACTCGGGCTGGATACATCAATGGCAAGCCCCGTCTGATGTTCGCTTCGGCCCGGCACAGAGCTCACGCGATCCGTGTATTCTTGACCTTTGGTTTTAACATTATTGTTATAGATGGATACCTGACGCTGATATGAACGATAACCGGACACCGCACGAAGCTCAATGCCGTCCGCTTTTGCACCTGCAAACAACTTCTCCAGTGCCTCCGCAGCTTCCTTGCGCATATGCCGCTTCTCGTGTGGTTCGTCGAAGGAGAACGGTACATTTGGCTCTACCAGATCGTCCGGCTCGTACCCGTCAGGCAGACTCCGTTGCTTGTTCACAATGACGGTCATAGACTCCGCATTGGTCACCACGGATTGTGCATCAATCGTCGTTTGCAGTGCGCTGATACTGCGTTTCTCCAGCAATGGGTCTTCCGCTGTCGCCCCATTCCCATCGTCCGAAGAGCCCTGCCCTTCACCCGCTGAAGCATTTCCAGACTCACTGTCCGCACCTTCACCACTGTTGCCAGAAGATGATGTGTCATCCCCGCCAGCATTGTCGCCGCCCGTTCCTTTATCCTCCGTAAAATGAACCGTTGTGCCGTCCGACTCCTGTTGTGTGTTACCTGCTCCATTCGGATTCTGGCTCTCCTCTGTGCCGTTCTGGCAGGCGGTAAGCAATGCTCCGCATATCATCAATGAGGACAGCATAACCACCATGCGGCGCTGTCTTCCTGTAGTTGATTTCATGTAAAAACTCCTATCGCAATAATATAAATGCTGTCTAGTTGTTGTATGCAATGTTCCCTGCGACAGTATACCTTAATTGGGAGCGAAGCTCCACTAGTAAAGACGTCCTTTAGAAGAGATCCGAATGAACATATACGGGCTGTACAGCCTGTATGATCGTTTTTTGGACTTTTAGAGCAACATGCTGCAATAAAAACAAGCAGGGGTGATCTGAGATCTCCCCCGCTCTGATGCGTGCATCATTTGGTTGCCGGGCTGTCCGTCTTCTTCTGGACAGCCTGCCACATCCGCGCCGCTACACGCTCGCGGATCAAATCCAGCCCTGCGGTGGCCGGCACGCCCGGCAGCAGCGCCGTCAGCTCCGGCAACGCCGGCGGCTTGCCCGGCCGCGTAAGGCGCACCTCAACGGCCCCAAAGCCCGGCCCCGGCTGGTGC
>NZ_JBHFJH010000040.1:0-80778 GCF_057334655.1 Paenibacillus sp. AGC31 | reverse complement strand
AAACGGCGACATGAGTTTGACAATCGTCTCTGATTTTGTAGCATGAACAAGTTTATGGATATCTTTGTGTAGAATACGTAGATTGCTAAAATCGTCTGTCCCACCTAAATGGATTGGCAAAAGATGATGGCAATGCACGTAATCAGCAGTTAGTAAAATGCCAGATATCTCGCATTTGCCACCCTGCATACTATATCTACTCAGTCTGTTATCCAGGTATTCAATGCTACGGTTTGGTATGTTTGACTGCATTAGTTTAATTAGTTCATATCTAATATCCGTCTTTAAATCCCTATGAAGTCTCTTTCTTCCTTCTGATGTATACGGATTTAACGTCTGCTGAAAGCATAGGTTGTTAACCGTTTTTACATCTCTGAACGGAAAGAGATATACACCTGCGACCTTAAAGGTTCTATATCTGTTCCTGTAGAACTTCTTGAAGGTTGGCGGGGCATTATCAGGATATTGGTATTTACCAATAACTTTGAGACGATTGTATGTGAATGCTTTCAGATCAAAGGCAAGTCGTGAGAACTCTACACTAACATGTGTTGCACGTGAAAAGTAATTGTGTAAACCAAGTACAAAGCTATTGAAGAGAAGAGCGTTTTGAGTAATTGGTGCTTTGTGCAGATTCTTAATGCGCTCTCTTGCTTGCTTCTTGATTTCTGCTCTCTTCTTTTCATTTATACCCGTATAGGCGACTCTTCTTTTTCCTTTTTTCTCAGCCCATATTGTGAATCCCAGGAAATCAGATTTACGTTTCCTGAGGTTTACAATCTGTGATTTTTCGGGTGAGATGTCTAGTTTAAGGCGGTCTCTAAGATAGAGTCTTACAGCGTGATACCACTTCTGAGCTGATTTCCAATCCCGACAAAGAATTTTAAAATCATCGGCGTATCGCACAATATATCCTTCTTTAAGATTGGTTTTCTTGAGTGCTCTGATCCTGTGATAGTCTCCTGCATAGGCGTATTGAGTTTCGAAGTTTGTCCATTGTCCTGCAACCCACTGATCCAAGTCATTTAATACTACATTTGACAGGAGAGGAGATAAGATTCCACCTTGTGGTGTGCCTTTCAACGGTATCCCTTCATCTTCAATTTCAGCTTTAAGCATTTTGCTGATGATTCGAAGTACTCTTTTATCCCTAATACCCATATTCCATAGTTGTTTCAAAAGCAATGTGTGGTTCACATTATCGAAGAATCCTTGAATATCAACATCAACGACATAATGGAGATTGGTTGTGTTTATAAGATGTTGTACTCTCGCTAGAGCGTTGTGTGTTGATCTTACCGGTCTAAACCCGTAACTATGTTTATAGAAGTAAGCTTCCGCAATTGGTTCAATAATTTGTTTAAAACATTGCTGAATGATTCTGTCAACTATGCATGGAATGCCTAACGGTCTTTTCTTTCCATTAGGTTTTGGTATAAGGACTCGCCTAACCTTTTTGGGTTGATAATTCAAAAGCTTGTTTCTTACGTGGCTCACAATCTCTTCTTCTGTTAGTGTCTTTATATTCTCTATGGTTTTGCCATCTGTTCCTGGTGTAAGTGAGCCTTTGTTTGATTTAATTGTTCGAAAAGCTAGGAGGATGTTCTGATGTGAGTTTATTAGCCCGTATAAATTATCGAACTTTTTTCTTCCTAGTGCTTTTTCGTGTAAATCAGTAAAAGTACTCGTCATGTCGTAGTAGTCCCAGTATCGAAGAGTTTGCACTGTGGCTTCACCTCCTTACGGTGATTCCCCACGTTCCTACCTGATCGGTGCAATTCACTTTTCGGAAAAATTGTTTATTATCTAAAAAGACTTGAGGCTGTTCCTCCGTAGCCATTACAGCCACTTCATTGGTCGTGCCTCTACTCTCACAAGGATTAGTACATTTCAGCAAATTTCTGCCTTATAGTAGACGTCTAGGATGACAGTCCTGTAAATCGACGTTCCTTGCTTTCCTTGTACCTTGTGACCTAGCTATGCTTGCTAGACCTTAGGTGCCTCCTTTGAGCCTGTGGACTTGATATCGCCATTGTTCGATATAGCGTGTTTCCTAGACTACAATCGTACTCTACGCTATCCACCCTGACTTCTGTCAGTACATATGTTTCCATATGTTATGAATTTAGACCCGTACATTCGGAGGTTCGTCAGGTTTTTTACAACCATTCTCACCATAGTCCGCTTTTCAGCCATCCGGCATATCAGTTAGCATACCTTCTCAATAGAGTGGCTCCAGCTTCCCTTCTGCCGACTTCACCTGTGCTTCATACCCGACACGCTGTCCGTGTCACGCACGCAGGAGATTAACGGAATTGTTTCAGGATACATGGTTCCCTCTTTCCAATTCTCGGTCGCAAAGTTGGACTTATTTAGTTAAGTCCCCGCTTTTCCCGAATTGTTCGGTTATAGCGGAACAAGTCACACGTAATCTTCATTGAGAACCATACCTCCGTATGTTACAAATACCGCTGAAGCCTGAGCCGTACCACTCAACCATTCACGAATGAGCATGGAAGGTGTACGATTTGTATTTTGGAGCGTCACGGTGAAAAAATCCCCTGTGGTCAACGTATATCTTCGGCCAGGATCATCAACCGGTATCACACCTGAGGATGGGAATAGTCGCTCTCGAATCTGAGCTGCATAATATCCATCCTGAACTACCTCGTAAGTTCCGGTAAAACTGTTACGGTCCATCGGGTCTGTATAGTGAGGTACATATTTCTTATGCAAATGTTCCATCGACACCTCATACAGATTGCCCGTCTGGGCCAGTTGCTCCTCAAACTCAGCCAACATTCGAGGTGAAATATACCCTTTCGTTCGGACAGCATCAACAAAACGTGTTACATTCTGAACAGCCGTCATACGTGCTATATCATCCTGCCGATCAGCTGTTTCAGCAGCTGGGTACACATAGAGCAAAAGGACTGCGAGCAATACGGCAAGCAGCTTGGATGCGGCATTAATCAATTCACACTGGCCTCCTTCCAAAAAACAATCTTGAGCAGTTCTCCAGTTTCATTTCGTATAAACTCCGGACTGTAGGTGGCATCGAGCTGGACAGGAATAGTCGCTGTTTTGCTGACAAGTGGATCGATCACATACGAAGTTCCATCTACCTCTACAGGAATGCCTGTGCCTGTCATCTGTCTTACGGTATGCAACACTTCCGCACCACTATACTGATACGGATTGGTGGTATGCAGTGTTGTTGTCAGCCGGCCTTCCATGCCTGCTTTTGTCTGAACTCTGTCGTTTAAGGCCGCTGATAAAATCTTAACATTATGTTGCCCGTACAGG
This sequence comes from Paenibacillus sp. AGC31, assembly GCF_057334655.1. NCBI lineage: Bacteria > Bacillati > Bacillota > Bacilli > Caryophanales > Paenibacillaceae > Paenibacillus > Paenibacillus sp. AGC31. The sequence goes on along the minus strand of NZ_JBHFJH010000040.1, from coordinate 77,472 downwards.
CAGGCTGTCACAAACAGGACAACCGCCGTACAAAACAACATGAGATGCTGGGTATTCCGGGACATGTTAAACCAACTCCTGTCAGGATTGCTGGAAGATCAGCCCTCTTACCACGTTGGATCGGTCTTTTACGATAATGGCTTTGAATTTACCACTTGGATTGACATATTGATTGTCTTTTTCACTCATGGTCTGGTTAATAATCCCCACTTTATCGTCAGGCGCAATAACCGAGCCGTAGTCCGCATTATTGAGATCCTGTGAAATATTCAATTGATTACCGTACCATTGACCCGCTTTATTTTTACCTGTAATGACTTGAATACCGAACTGATCCTTGTCCGCATATTTACGCAGCGCATTGGTTACCTGTGATCCACTGATAGTTGTTCCGTCATATACTGTAAATGCAGCCTGGGACAACTCGGTTTGGATATCAGCAAAATTGTTCTGGGCCGTCTTGGTTGCCTCCTGAGCTGAAATAAACAACAGAACTACAATTGTGATCAAAGCGATTGTTAAAAATATCCCTGCTGCCACCTTTAAAGCGCTTGATGCATTGTTCATAATAAATCCTCCCAAGTTATAAGTTATTGAACTATTTCAGACTTTCACACAGATGAATTGTGCTACAGTTTCTGAATTTGCTCATAATAAATGCTCATCTGCAAGAAACTCATACCAACCAATGGAATAACCAGATACAAAAAGATAAGGGCGTACATAGGTGTAAATCCAATGGTTCTCCCCCAAGATGCTTTGACATCTATCATTTTGCTGTACTCCTGCTTGCGTTGTTCAAAATAAAATGCCATCATGCTCTCGAGATCATCGAAGGCTTCACGTATTGAGATTTTGCCAAGGGCAAGCTGCAATTTATCAACCAGTCGCTGGAACTCGGGCAAGCCCGCCTCTTCCTTTAATTGCTCAAGTGCAAGCTCTGGTCCATGTTCAAAATGCAACAAACATTTTTGCAACGGGCGCTTGAAAATGACGGCAAATCGATTAAGCCATTCCAATATCTCCTCGACTGACATTCGGTCCATCTCACGCAAAATGGATATCACTGTCTGGAATTGATAGATTTCATGTCGCATATCCAACCTTCGCATTTTCCGCTGAAATATCATGAGCCATACGGGCATGTAGTACCCTGCTGCACCCATGAGAATGGCTATAATCATTTCCCACCAGCGTACATACTGCTTGTTATACACCTCAAATTTCTGCATAATGCGCGCGATCGTCTCAGCCTGAGTATCATGGTCCAACTGAACGGGAGATAACTGCTGTAACGCTTTGGAGACTTCTTCGTATGTAGCTCCTCGGTTCATTTCTACACTTTTCAGTACGGATTGATCTAATGCTGTTTTTTCCTCAGCTTTCCTGAGATCCGCTTCAGCCATTGCACCAAACATTCGATCATCCCGGATCGGATCATGCAAGATGTGGTTACGTTCAACCTGGTGCAACAACAAGATGCAACCCATTGTAAGGACCAAACAACCTGCGAATAACATCACTCGTCGAATGGCAAGCCATTCAAATTTCAACTCTGAGCTGCTCTCCCTCATGAGCCGTATCGTTTGACTGTACTGTGCACTGCCAGGTTTTGCTGCAAACAACATTGCCAATTTCCGTATGAAGGTTTGCCTGTACAGAAACTGATCCAACCATGAATGCTTATGCCCTGACCGGTAACGGGTCTCATCGTATTGCTGGAGCCTTTGCAAAAGCAAATAAGCAAGGATAATGATGACATAGATCGATATTTTGGTAACAAAACCGACTTTGCTGCGATAAAATTCATCCATCGTTGGGAAACTGACTCTGGCCCAGCGTTCGATCGGAGCGGTGAATAATACCGGAGCGAGCGCGATGATATTAAGTCCTTTGAGCAGGTAATCCAATTTATCACGCCGCAAAATCTCCAAATGAATCTCCTGAGTTAGGTTACCAAGTCCTTTGAGATAAATAGAGCCTTGTGCCCTGTCCTTATCCCCAAACTCCATGACCATATAGGAAACGCCAGCGAATCCTTTGAGAAAACGGTTGGGAGCCACTTCATAATAACGCTCAAGTGCTTCATTTGGATCTGGAGAAGTCAGAGCTTCGTAGATCAGTCTTACCTGTTCTGCCGCTTCTCCTGTACCTGCTTCAGCGGCTTCATAGAGCGCTTCCTCAACCATGCCATGCTGATGATACCGATGCCTTACATCTGCGAAGATATCCAACATCTGCACCAGCAACCTTTTCTCCATACGACTGAGGCACATATCTAATACCAGACTGTTTAGCACCACAGCACAGAGTACAGAAAGTATTACAAAAGCGATACCCGGCTGTAGTAAAAACAGAATGACACTTATGCCTCCATAACCTCCAAGAATAATCAGAACCACTGTCATCGTCAGTCTGCGAAGTGAAGGCTCATCCCCAACATGGCGGAATGAAATACGTTTCTGAACCTGTAGAATATAAGCTGATAGCAGTGGCACTTTCATTCCAAGACGATAGGACTGCAACAAGATTGATCCCAATCCCTTGAATCCCTTCCCGCTAGGAGCAAAAATCACGCCGGATTGAATTGCTGAACCACCTCCTCTGTGACGTAACATACTTAAAACCAGAAGTGTGATCAGCAAACCTCCTGCACAAATACTTAATACGAGGAGCAGAATCCATTTAATTGTCATACTGATCACCCCAGTGTTGCTTCATAAACTGTTCAAACTTCTCAGCATCCTGTAATGTCATCTGTTCTCGCATATCCATCATGCATCCAGAGGAGATTGGTGCTGTTGCAACATACGCTCCATCTCTGTACTCCACAACATTACGAAATGTAAAACCTGCCCTCTCTTCCACGCTGTCACCTTGATTCGCACGAGGAAGACATTCCGTAATCCGTTCGATATATCTTCGTCCCTCAGCATCTTTCTTCATATGAACATCGAAATTGATGACACTCACAACCTGCTCCTCAGCAATATGCTCATGCTGGAACATACCTGTCTTGAGCAAGGAATTACGGAGGGAGAAGACCAGATCACGAAACGTTTTGGCATGGTGGGTAAACAGGGTGAACAGACTGGCTACCTGAGACATTTGAATCATCCATGCGGCCACTTCATCACTCGCTACCTCACCAAGAATATTGACGGTACCATCCGTTTTTTTCTGCAAATCAAGCCCTTGTTGACCTGAGATGTGTTCAGTCTCTCGGAAACTCAAAATATTACGTCGGCTATAAATCCGTCTTAATTGAAGTTCAAACGCCATCTCCTGCACCCGAAGGGTGTACGATGCATAGATGTGTTTGACCATAGCCATAAGCAACGTTGTTTTACCAGAACCCTGTGCACCGGTTACAGCTGTAATCCGGCTTCCTTTCATCAGGTATTGAAGCAGGGTTATTGGCAGATCTGCGTTGTTACCCGTAATCAATTGTTCAAGTGAAGCATTCGGAATATCGAACTTCCGGACGAAGAATGCCCACGATTCTGCAAAAGGAGGACGAACAACAACGACACGGGAGCCGTCTTTCATCTCGTTCACCTTGTATCCACTTGCTTCCGACAGCTGTCCGGGATAATTGTATTTGTATATATTCTGGCATACCCTTTTCAGTTCACGGATGCTTCCGAACGACAGAAAGGATAGATGAATGGACTTACCTTTATAAAAAATCCAGACACTTTCCATGCCGCTAAGCGGTTCTTCATGTGCATCATCCTCCAGTCCTTGATCCAGCAAATCATTCCATGATGCCGGTTTTCGAAGTCCCGTATTATGAACAGCATCAAGCATACCGCTGACACCACCACTAACGCCGTCAATCCGTTGGTCCCTTATCTCATCAACAACCGAGAACCCTTTATAATGTTGATAGATACGTTGCACGATAATATCCGTCTTTTCTCTGAATCCAAGCTCTCGATATTCGCACTCGAACACATACTGAATATCCTCCTCAGAAATATAATAACTTCCTCCATCGTCCGTACCTTCCTCCATTCGCAGCCTTCCCAGATCGTAGGTATCAATCATGCGGGAGATTGCATCCACACCGAATTGCTGTCGGTACAGATAAAACACAATTTCGAATCGGTCCTGGATCGTCAACAAATCTGGTTCTGCAAACAAAATAACTTCATCTACATTTGACTTGTTCAGCCCTATGCTTCGGGTCAGCAGATCCCCTATCAGATTTTTGACATACGTTTTGTCGCTGACACTGCCTGAGACACAGCCCTTCAGTGCTTTTCTCATCTCGGCACGTTGATTAATTCTTCGACGATATTCTTCTTCATGCAGACCCGCATCCGCGAGCTGACTATGACTAAGCTCATGAAGTGAGTTCTTCACCTTCTCAATCAACATGTCAATCGTGAATGATTCCTGTTCAGGAACACGAGCATTCTTTTCACGAAGAAACGTTTTATACTTGAACCAGATATAAGTCAGGCACAGAATCAAAATTAAACTTATCCATATGGTATTCCAGAGCATCGGAGGTTCAGGCTCCCCTTTCCAGCCTCTTCAGAACTGTGCGCATACCTGCACCGTCCATAATCAGGCGAGCGAGTTCGCTCATGCTTGCAGCAAAGCTCCCTTTACGAATATCCTTATCCTCAGTCAAACTTTCCAACTGCAAGTACCTGGCGACATCTCGCCGATTCATTGCATCCAGGTATCCGGTTGTGTACGGTATCGCAGATATCGTGCCTTTGTATCTGAACTGGCGCCGAATATTGGAAAGCGTTGCACGGGCATGCGAATCGTATTTGTTAATTACAACATGTATATTCATATTGTTCATTCGTTCTGGCAGGATCTCTTCAAAGAACAACTCCAGATTTCGCATATTTTGATCGAGATTAATTACAACATAGTCCGCCTGTTGCAGCTTGAGCTGTGAATCCACACCAGCATGATCCGCATCCAGAAGAACCAGATCATAATACTCGTTAGCTACATTCAGCAGCTTTTTCACAGTCTCACCATGTTCCTGCGGGGAACGTTCCATCTCATCCATTCTTCCGGTTAGGAAATCAAGTCTTTCTTTCAGAAGTGGCTTGGTATAATCCCTGAGATTGTGCTTATTCAGACTTCCGCTCGAATGCAGCCGTTCAATCGCATCCCAGCCACCCTCTTCGAAGGAGAACATTAAATCCGCTGAATCCGTATCTTTGGACGGTAGAGCAGCTTCTGTGCCAGTTCCTGCAACGCCTGCATTAACAAGTAACACTCTTGTCTTGTAGTGGAGTGCCATCGCATAAGCACTAATTAATGTGCTTGAAGTACAACCTGTTCCTGCAAAAGGGCTCCAAAAGGTAATGGTGCTCATGCTCTCATCCTCTCTGCTTCTTTCATCGCACGACGACTGCGAACACTTTCCCAACCTGTTAACTGCTCGACCACGCGACACAACGATTTTTTGTAATTTCGTGACAAAGGTCCAAGATGAACTCGGCGATGATGCTCATTCTCAAGCTTAACCGCCGCTGTTAACTCATCCCACGGAAGAACTAAAGATTCTCCTGTCCACACAAACGGACTGCCCTCCAGATACGCCCACAGATAACGAGCTTCAAGCTTGCAGTCAACCCCGTTAATTAAGAGCCGCTGAAATGGCAGCTCACCAGGTAATGACTGTTCTTCAAGCAACCGCTTCAACCAGCCCTTACCACGTTCCAGATTGTAACGCTCATAATCACTCACCCAGACTCTTACATCGGCATTCAGCCAGAGATTACGGGATGCAAAATGCGAGGTCTCCATGTCATATAACACATAGTCATAACTGTCCAATCGCTCTCCATTTACTTCAAGATGATTCTCTACAGCTGCTGAAGTGACAAAATGACAAGCGATATCAAATCCCTCAAATTCCGCAATTCGCAAAGACTGTTGACTGTCACCAACACCGTACCCATACTTCTGTTGTAAGGTTCCATCTACGAGTAAGACCTTGTTGCCTGTTGAAGCCAATATCTTGCAAAGATATAACATCAGATCATTCTTCTCACATAAACCCGCAAAGATCCATGTATGCATAGATGTTACAACTCCTTTCTTTTTCTTAAACCCCTTGTTATCTGAATTATCCTAAAGTAAACCTCGGATTTCGCTCTATTCTCCACCCGTTAACAAGCTCTGCTGTTCTGTTTGTAAAGCTTCAGCAGGATCATTTACACTTCCAGCATTAGCTCCTGCTCCGTTACCTGAACCATCATTCCACATCACTCCATCCGACGTTGCCGGATTATTTGATGATGGACGACTGTTATATGTAACTGAGGATTGTGCCACATCCTGTTCAACCCCTTTTGACGGTGCTGTCATGGAGGCGGCCAGTGAACTTTCAAGCGAACTTCGCACCTGTCTGGATAATTCCTGTTCGGCTCGTCGAACAATATTCGGATCACTCTCCAGCAGTTTTAACACTTCTGAATTGGCAGGATACGTCGCGATTGCAGGTGTCTGAAACTGTGGTTCTACATAGGTTAAGGCATAGATTGAAGCTTTATGTAAATAGGCATCTACAATTGCACTTGAGAGTGACAGAATCTCTTCCTCCGTCATCGTAATCCATAAGGTAGCTGCATTGAGTCGTTCCACTTTTTTCTTCGATAAGAGAACATAGTCCTGTCCGGTAGGGAATTGGATACGAACATCAATAATATCTCCCTTAACGAGTGAGGACGGCAGTAATACAACTTGCAGCTCTCGATTTCTTAAATCAGGCGGAGCCGGTACATCCTCATACACCATCTCGGTGGTAATGGCTGTTCCTTTTTTCAACTCTATTTTGGCCACTTGGCCTTCCATCTGCTTGGTACTGGACCAGAGGTTTCGCGGTGCTTGTGCATCCGGAACAGCAATGAGCTTCAGATCCTCCGGTAATATCGGTTCACCTGCTTCAATATCCCGAATCGTAACCCATCCTTGTGCTCCCGAATCCCATTGTTGCTTTAATTCAGCTTCCTTTTCCTCATATGCCGATAAATAACGGGCTTCTACAGCTGACCTGACATCCCCCATCGTTTTGACATTGTAAATAACATATCCTCCGAACACCAACCCTACGGCTCCTGCTCCGATAAGTCCGGCATAGATCAGTTGACGGCTTTGTTTTCTTAATTTAGACAAAAGAGGCTCTCCTTTCGTAATCTCTTCTAATCATGCACTTTCCTTCGTGAAAAGAACGAACGTTTCTTGGGGTGTTGTGCCATCATATGCATTAAAATATGTGAAAACACTCTATCCGTCTGTGCGTCCTTGTCAAAAGGGTCGATATGTAACGGCAGACTATATACACTCGATGTATCCAGAACTTTACGAATGCGCTGAACAGCTTCACTTGCTGCCAAGGGCAGACAATATATCCATTTCTCTCGTGGATACCGATGATGTGATCGAACAAAAGCGCCAATCTCCGCCTGTCTCCATTCGGCACCTGAGCCTATCACAATCGGCAGATCTGCACGCAGGAATTCTTCCAGCCGGTTCTGGTCCTGACCACTACCAAGATCCATCACGATGAATTGATAACTCCCCCCAAGCAAAGACAAAATATCCGCTCGCCCGGATTGTTTCCAATAATGCACACCATCCACTGCAAACTGTCTGCCTGCTGGCACCGGTTTACCCGCTTGAGCGATTTGTTGAATCCTTGCAAAGGATTGAGAGCGAGGTGACATTTCAATCACAGCTACTTTGAAGTTTTGCCTTTCGAGATAATGACTGATAGCTATAGCCGTGTGGGTAACCCCTACACCAGATGAAGCACCAGTCAGGGCAATAACTCTTGTTCCCCCATTCAAGGTCATCGTTGTATCTCCACCGGGCATTGTTCCGCCGGGTATTCGGAGCAGTTCCTTCCTTACCTCATCAGCAGATTGGAATCGCTCTTCGGCATTATACCTTAACAGTCTTCTCGCCACAGGGATGTATGTCCGCGGAACATCACTCCGGATAGAGCTTTCCACACCCTGAATCCATTCCGTATAGGCCCCACTTGTCATAAGATACAGGAGCAATGCTCCGAGTCCATATAGATCTGAACGCGCATCGGTCTGACCCGAGCCATATTGTTCTGGAGCGGCAAAACCAGCTGTTCCCAACTTAACGGTATCTTCAGCACTTTGCGGTTTGTAACTTCTGGCGATGCCAAAATCAATTAATCTTACTTCATGTTCCGGCGTGATCATGATGTTTGATGGTTTCAGATCCCTATAGATCACAGGTGGATTCAGATTATGCAAATAACTCAACACATCCAGCAATTGAAGTACAAGCTCCGTCAACTGCTCCATTGGGATCTTCCCACGACACTGCTTGAAATACTCACTGAGCGTTAACCCGTCGATGTATTCCATCACCAAGTATGTGTACCCGTCTTCATCCGGAACAAAAAAATCAACGATTTGCGGCAATCTTGGATGACGAAGAGATGTCAGAAGAGCGGCTTCCGTCTCCATACTGCCTTCATATGGCATAATCGTTACGCTTTCTTTAATTGCCCATAACTTGCCCGGCAACTTCAGATCCTCCGCCTCGTATACATGGCTCATTCCGCCTGTTCCCAGAATGGATACGATACGATATCTACCTCCCAGCAGGCTTCCGCGTTCCAGCCTGGCCGGATGTCTCATACCAATTCCTCCTTTTAATACACAACAAAAAAGGGAAAGCCTCACCGAAGAAGAACAGACCGGATATCCGGTTTCGTTCACTTCGGGATGCTTTCCCTCAGGTTTGTTATGGTTAATATTGGTATCATTATAGTACAGACAGGAATAGATTGTAAAGCACAAAATTTAATGAGCTTAATCGAATCAATTTCTTAATATTTGACCATATAGAGTGTAATCTCTTCCCGGTTATGGAACAACTGCTTGGAACATTGAATCTGCATCCGTGAACGCTCAAACGTTTCAATGACGTCTTTAATGAGCGCGAGCGGTTTTTTATGCAATAACTTCACCGTAACAATCGCTGTCCCCCCGGGTTGCAGACTATATAGAAGGTCTGATACAAGTCGGCTCATCAGCTTCGGACTCCAACTCATATCACATACGAGCAGATCGAATTCTCCTTCGCGGAAACGAACATCCCCTGCATTCTTTTTCAAGAAAGTCAGTTTGGGTGATGCCAGCAGGGTCGCATCCATCTTCGCCGGATCTACCGCCGTTACTTCAAGCCCGCGCTCAAGCAGGAACGAGGTCCATCCACCTGGTGCAGCGCCGATATCAAGTGCCTTATGGAATGAAGTAAAGTCGATGCCAAACGTTTGCTCGGCTTCAAGCAATTTGAACTTTGCCCGCGAGATCTGTCCTTCTTCTTTTTGAAAACGTACGGCGCCCCCGCTCCAGTCTGACAGATTCTGTTCAGGTCTGGATATACCAGCATACAACATATCATTCGCAGCAAATACGGAAATGACATATTCAGCATCACGTACAACCCATTCACAACCTAGCTCATCCAGCTTTTCAGTCAGCAGTTGCTTCAATGAGGCTGCATTTTCTTGCCAAAACGCCCCTTCTGTCTTCCGTACCTGCAACACGACAGAGGCACCAGTCAATTCCTTATGATTCAACACAAATGCAATCAATTTCTCAATAGACTGCTCCGAATCTTCTGTATTCTCCTGAAACTGAACAGGTTGAATATGACGTAAAAACGTTGGATACTCTGCCCACAGCTTATCTGCAACTTCTTCCTCCGCTACAGGCAGACCCGCAAGCAATATTTCTCCTGGTACGAGTACCGTGCTCTTCACCGCACCAAACGTACGGCGCAACTCTTCCTGAGCATAAGGGGCAAAGCCATGATTGGCTGTGCAGATAAAACGGGAGAAGTTGCCTTCTTCCCAAGACGATTGTGTACTCAAATTGTGTTACCCTCCAGAACGTACGCGTATCCACGGACGACCATTATCCCACTGGATATCGACCGGAACATCGTACGTATGCTTAATTGTATCTTGTGTCAAAACTTCATGTTTGGGGCCAGCTGCCGCAATACGTCCATCGCGGATCAAGGCCACATGCGTGAATAAAGGTACGATCTCTTCAACATGATGTGTTACATACACAACTGTAATGTTACGCTGGCGCAGACGATCAATCTCAGCCAGCATTTTCTCACGTTCATATAAATCCAGCCCGGCACAAGGCTCGTCCATAATCAGCAATTTTGGCTCAGCCATTAACGAACGAGCAAGCATGACTTTTTTACGCTCCCCTTGGGATAACGTTCCCAGCGCGTTGTTAGCCAGATTGGCAAAACCCATGTCACCTAACAAACTCATTGCCTTTGCTTTTACTTCATCAGGAATTGTCTGATAAAAACGCAAAAAAGCATAAGCTCCTGTAGCGACGACCTCCCATACCGGATCTCTGGGTGTGAGTTTCTCAATCAACGTTTGGCTGATATAACCGATTTCCTTACGTACTTCCCTGACGTCACATTGTCCATACAAATTACCGAGTACTTCAATACGTCCCTGGCTTGGAAACATATATCCGTTCATCATTTCGAGTAACGTTGTTTTTCCAGAACCATTCCGGCCCAGAATAACCCAATGTTCGCCTTGTTCGATACGCAAATGTACGTCATCCAAGATTTGATTCTCTTCTCGTCTAAGTGAGACATGTTCCATCGAGATTATACTCATTTCAGCACCGCCTTTCGGATCTCCGAGAGCAAATGCTCCACAGAGCTCATCCGATAAACCATTTTTGGAACATCTAACTGGCCGTCAAACAGCATCACTGCTGGTACGCTTGAAATTTGAAATTGTTGTACAAGTTCAGGAATGTCATGAATGTTCATTTCGGATAAAATACCTTCTGGCAGCATGTGCTCAACGACATCTAACATACGCCGTGCTGCCGCACATGTCCCACATAAAGGGGTATATATAAATACAGCCTGTGGCATGCCTTCCCATACACTGCGCATTAACATTTTGGATGTAATTGGCTTCATTAAATTTCTTCTCCCGCAGCAACACGCAGCATGACCTCACCCGTCATTGGCCCATTATGAATGGTTACCGAATCCGGTTTATTGCTATATAACATCTCGTACATCTGGCGTTTCCCAAACATACTGGACGTATGCAAATAGATCTCGCGCGGAAATAAACCTTCTCGTACAATGGATGCCGCGACCTCACCGCCGTTAGGCGAATCCGGACCAAGCTCATAATCCAGAGACAAAATGTCCACGTCACCTTCTCTTAGCAGCATCAGGCACTCTTCTGCATTTGTTGCCAGAACAAATCCTTTCGGACACGCCCGATAGTCATCCAGAAAAACATGCATACAATCGCTCCTCTCCCCATTATAGCCAGGAACGCATGAGCGCTATATCATCATGGTGCGTTCCATCTTCGCCCGTTTCTGTCTCTAGCACAACAACCGCATTTTGGAACTCAGGCGCATTTAACAATGCTTTCATCGATTCATTTCCGATATAACCCTGTCCGATTCTCGCATGTCTATCCTTACATGAACCAGACGCATATTTGGAATCATTGAAATGTACAGCAGCAACATTTTCCCAGTATCCGAGCATCCTGCCCTTATCGAGCATCACCGCTTCGTTGCCTGACGCCCACAAACCTGAAGCAAAAGCATGGCATGTGTCAAAACAAAAAGCAATATGTTCCGGATATCGGCTCAATTTGCGAATCTGTATCATTTCTTCCATTGTCGTGCCCATCGGGCCATGATCACCTGCCTGATTTTCAATCAGTACCTTTGAATGTCCATTCCAATTCTCCAAGGCGGTATCCAGACAATGAATGAGGTTCTGATAACCCTCCAGCGGATCGTTTGTTTTGATATGTCCAAAATGGACCACCGTCCCAACAGAACCGCAAGCATTCGAAATTTCAAGATCATTGCGAATAGAAGCTATTGTAGCATGAAACCCCGCCTCTCCACGGGTCATACCCAACGCCGGATTCGTGGGATAGGGTGAATGTGCAATCGAAGCAAGTCCCTGCTGTTCACACCAATCCCTGCACTGCTCAGCATCCTTGAGATCCAGACTTTTCAGACCAAGACTACGCGGGTTCTTCGGAAAATACTGAAATGCCGTTGCCCCCATTGCATGTGCTCTCTTGGCTGCCTGAAGAAATCCACCTCTAGTGCTGACATGTGCCCCGATTCCGCTGTTAGGCCTCATGCTGGCATTTCGGACAGAAGAATGCCTTCTTGCCCGTAATTTCCACTCGTTCAATCGTTCCCCCGCAGCGCGGACAAGTCTCGCCTTCCCGATCGTACACCCGACATTGCTCGTCAAAACTTCCTGTCTTCGTATCTCCTTGCATCAGTGGCATTTCCATATAACCACCCTCAGAAGCTGCTTCACGCAACACGGACTGCATCGAATGGAACAGGCGCTCCGTCAGCTCTGGTGAAGTCGCAATGTTCTGCGTTTTGGAGCTTGGTCTCAGACCGGCAGCAAAGGCAATCTCATCCGAATAACAGTTGCCAATCCCTGCAATGATATGCTGGTTTACCAACGTTGTCTTAAGTGTGCCCCGACGACCTTTCAACAGAGAAGCAAAGCGTTCCACATTCATCCGTCGATCCAAAGGTTCAGGTCCAAGATCAGACATCGCCTCTTCGGTTTCTTTCGAAGTAAGCAGATGTAAATAACCCAAGCGCAGTCCAATAAAGAATAAAATGTGATCGCCAAACTGGATTTCCACTTGTGTGGAACGATCAGGACGTTCTTCTTCCGTGCCCCAGAAAATCATACCGCCCAACATGAGGTGCAGCACCAGACGTTTACCATTAGCCAAGTGGAAAATCAGATGCTTCGCTCGGCGCTCAACAAATATGATGCGATTGCCTGTAAGTTCATTGATGAACAGATCAGGCTCCGTATTTATCGTTTTATCGCGGTTAATTACAACACCTGTAATCAGTAGATCAAGTATGTTCTCGGACAGCAAGGTCCGGTAATTTTCCATTTCCGGTAGTTCCGGCATCGTACATTACCCCTTTTTGGAAGCTTGGTCTGCCTCTTGCGACAGCCACTCCATCAATTTATGCAAATCTTCAAACACATGATCAGGTCGAGCCTTCGCTGCTTGAATGTGTCCATCCATATTATCTCGTGTTGTCACACCAGTAAGTACCAACAGCGTCTCACACCCTGCTGCAACTCCAGCTGCAATATCGGTTCGCATATTATCTCCGATCACTGCCACTTCATGAGATGCCAGGTTTAGCCGGCTAATGGCCGACTTCATTATAACACTCGATGGCTTGCCGATGACGGTAGGATGAACGCCGGTCGCGGCTTCAATTGCTGCTCCAATAGTCCCCGCCCCAGGTGTCAGTCCGTCATCGGAAGGAAGCTGCAGATCCGGGTTGGTCATGATGAATTTTGATCCCGCATTAATCCACCTTAGCGCCTTGGTCAGTTTATGATAGGAAAATTCACGATCAATCCCCTGTATCACATATTCTGGTGCATCTTCCGTCAGCTGTAGTCCTGCTTCTTCTATGGCTTGCAGCAATCCTGCTTCTCCGATACATGCCACTGTTGCACCTGGGGACTCTTCAGCAACATATTCAGCAGCTGCCACTGCAGAAGTGCATACTTGAGACGCGTCGGCAGGTATGCCCATCCCGTTCAGATGATCTGCCACACCTTGTGGTGTACGGGAAGAATTATTTGTTACGAATAAATACGGCTTTCCTAGCTCTTGCAGTGTTCGAATAAGCTGATCGGCTCCTTCGATACGATGTCTGCCATGATAGAGCGTACCATCCAAGTCAATCAGATAGGCCTTAATCACACACAGCACTTCCTTTCTTTATTCCATTAACATTTCATGTCCTTAATCATTTACCTCGAACTTGACCGCGAACCTATGTATTCAGGCAAAAAATAATGGCTTGCTGACATATGCACGCAACAAGTCGAACCGGATCGAACACCGACGGTTTAACTCGCGCGTCTTCTGTACAAGCTTGTCATTTCCTGCGCTTTCCCGGAAAATAATTTGAATCATTTCCCTCTTCATATTGCCCATCCTACACGCTTTCTGACCAGATTGCAAAAGGGACCGCGGGAGTTCCTCTCCCTCAGTCCCGTGCAATTACCCGGATCTTTATATGACGTGTTTAACCGTGAACTGGTTCGCAATCAGTGTTAAGATTCTTGCTTGCGATGCACGACAGGAATAAGCTGGTGTTCGTTTGCAAGTCTGGTATTCGGGAATACGGACTGAGCCTCTTCCAAAAGTGGCTGAAGTTGATCCTCATCCTTATAGCGTGAACTGAAGTGAGTCATGATTAGTTGCCCTACATTGGCTGCTCTAGCCGCTTCTGCCGCTTGTTTAGAAGTACTATGATAGTACTCATGCGCTGTATCGGCCAGATCATGCATGAATGTAGCTTCATGCACAAGCACATCTGCATTGATGGAAAGAGGCTGTACATTGTCACATGGACGTGTATCACCCAATATGGTGATTACCATACCACGTTTTGGCGCTCCCAATACATCTTCTGGACGAAGCGAATCACCGTTATCCAGCGTAATGGTTTCTCCACGTTTGAGCCGGCCGAACAATGGGCCTGGTTTCAAACCGTATTCCGCCAGTTTGGCTGGGTCCAGGCTTCCTGGACGATCTTTTTCCGTAATCCGGTATCCATAGCTGTCAATCCGATGCTCAAGCAAAGCCGCTTCCACGATAAAACTGTCATCCTCGAACAGAACGCCGCCCGTATGTTCCACGATATTCAACTCATAGTTAACCCGGGATTGGCTAAGCTCCATTGTTGTACTGATCATTCGTTCCGTACCTGGCGGACCATATACGGTTAATGGTGTGGTGCCACCTTGATAGGCTCTGCTCGAAAGCAGTCCTGGAAGTCCAAATACATGATCACCATGCAGATGAGTAATGAATATTTTCTCCAATTTGCTCAGTTTAAGCGGAGAACTTAAAATCTGGTGTTGCGTTCCTTCCCCGCAGTCAAACAACCACAAAGCTCTGCGCTCATCCAACATGCGTAGCCCAATGGAAGTTACATTCCGTTGAAGCGTAGGTACACCAGCGTTAGTTCCCAGGAAATATAGTTCCATTCTGGATCGCACCTCTTTCTGTTGCCAGCAAAAAACCTCCGACAATGCGGAGGGCTTTGCCTGACACTCTACTGAATTTATGCCTTCTCTACATTAAAATACTTAGCTTGCGGATGGCTGAATACCATCGCTGATACGGAAGCTTCGGGTTCCATCATGAAACCTTCCGTCAATTCCACACCGATATCCTCAGGCTGCAGCAACTTGAACAGCGGCCCTTGGTCTTCCAGATCCGGACAAGCCGGATATCCAAAAGATACCCTGATCCCTTGATAGCGTGCACCATGACGTTGCTTCATGGTCATCTGGGCAGAATCCGGGAATCCCCATATATCTCTCATCATATGATGCACACGTTCAGCTAATCCCTCTGCTACTTCAAGCGCTACGGATTGCAGAGCATGGGAGCGGAGATAATCCCCCTGATCTTTCCACGCAGTGGATAGTTCACGTACACCGTGTCCGGCCGTGACAACCATGAAACCAACATAATCCATCTGACCGGATTCAACAGGCTTCAGGAAGTCGGACAGGCACAGGAACGGCTCGACTTTTTGACGTGGGAACGTAAATGTATGCAAAATATTACTGTTGTCCTTTGGATCATAGATAATGACGCTGTTACCACTGGATTGAGCCGGGAAGAAACGATACATAGCATGCGCCTGAATAATCCCGTCACGAACAGCCTCGTGCATGATATCATCCACGACTGCTTTCAGGTCGGTAGCCTTCTTATCACCTGAAGCAAGCAGTTGTTCAACTGAACCGCGCAACCCCAGATGATGTCCAAGCAACATCTGCATGTTCACGTATGGCAGGATATGTGATAAAGGATAGTTGCGCATCGTATGCCGCTCCAGATCAGGCGGTACAAGAACAGGATTATCTACAGCAATATCCGAACGCTCCACTCGCGTAAGCTCTGGAAGAGCCTGAACAGCTACAGCACTTGAAGCATCAGCTTCTTTTTCTGCTTCCATCTCCAGTTGCATCACTTCACGTGCAACGGGATTCATCAATTTGTTCGCCAGATCCAGACCGTCCATCGCATCTTTGGCATATACAACCATTCCGTTATATTCAGGACGGATACGATTTTTGGTGAATTTACGTGTTAGCGCCGCTCCGCCAACCATAATAGGCACATCAATACCTGCTGTTCGCAAATCCTGAGCGGTAAGAATCATCTGTTGCGCTGATTTGACCAATAGACCCGAGAGACCGATCGCATCGACTTTTTCTTCTCGATATGCCTCAATGATACGTTCTGGTGGTACTTTTATACCCAAATTAATGATCTGGTAACCGTTATTGGACAGGATGATCTCAACTAGGTTCTTCCCGATGTCATGCACATCGCCTTTAACTGTGGCCAGAATGATTTTGCCTTTAACCGAAGTCTCGTTCTTCTCCATGAATTGCTCCAGATATGCTACAGAAGCTTTCATAACCTCCGCACTCTGCAACACCTCAGCAACAATTAACTCATTGTTGTTAAAGAGACGACCTACTTCCTCCATCCCCCGCATCAGTGGACCGTTAATCACTTGAAGTGCTGTGTATTTGGCAAGTGCCTGCTCCAGATCCGGCAGCAATCCTTCTTTACTTCCTTCCACAACATATGAAGCGAGACGCTCTTCTAATGAAAGGTTCGAGATTTTTTCCTTCTTCTCAACCTTCTTGTTACGGAACGCCGCTACGAACGCCGCGAGTGTTGCATCATTTGTATTGTATAAAAGCTCTTCCGAGAGTCTACGTTCTTCTTCCGAAATGGATGCATAACGCTCAAGTTTCTCAGTGTTCACGATCGCATAGTCGAGACCTGCTTTGGTACATTCATACAAAAATACGGAGTTCAGCACTTCACGACCTGCTTCAGGCAGCCCAAATGAAATGTTACTGATCCCGAGGATCGTATGACATTCTGGCATCGCTTCCTTAATCACTCTTATACCTTCAATCGTTTCTTTGGCTGAACCGATGTACTGTTCATCCCCCGTACCTACCGGGAACACCAACGTATCAAAAATCAGGTCTTCTGGTTTGAGACCATATTTGTTCACCAGCAAATCGTAAGAGCGCTTGGCTACGTCAAGCTTGTCTTCCCGACTAATCGCCTGACCCCGTTCGTCAATCGTTCCGACAACTACCGCACCACCATATTTATGAAGCAACGGCGTAATCAGCTCAAATTTCTCTTCGCCATCCTCAAGGTTAATGGAGTTAATTATCGCCTTACCTTGTGAGTACTGGAGGGCCAGATCAATTACTGAAGCATCTGTCGTATCGATCATGAGAGGAACCTTAACTTTTTTCACAACCAGTTCAAGGAACTTCACCATGTCTTCAGACTCTTCACGGTCCGGATCTTGTACACACACGTCAACAATGTGCGCTCCATTTTTCACTTGAGCACGAGCAATTTCCGAAGCTTCTTCATACTTGCCTTCTACAATGAGTCGTTTGAACTTACGTGATCCCAGCACGTTCGTACGCTCACCAACCATGTATGGACGATTGTCCTGTTCAATGTAGATTGGTTCTATACCAGACAATGCTGGTGGATGTGTTCCGTTCATTTCTCTTGGGGGGTACTGGGCAAGTTTGTCGCGCATCGCCCGAATATGTGCAGGGGTTGTCCCGCAACATCCACC
The DNA here is from genome assembly GCF_057334655.1 of Paenibacillus sp. AGC31. NCBI lineage: Bacteria > Bacillati > Bacillota > Bacilli > Caryophanales > Paenibacillaceae > Paenibacillus > Paenibacillus sp. AGC31. The sequence goes on along the minus strand of NZ_JBHFJH010000040.1, from coordinate 59,686 downwards.
AGCAATATTCAACCAGCCCTGTTCGGCAAAAGCACCAATCTTCTGAGCAAGCGAGTCCGGTGACTCATGGTAATTACCATTCTCATCCGGAAGACCCGCGTTCGGATAACAACTAACGGCAACCGATGCCATTCCGGAAAGCGAGCGAATGTGGTCACGCATGAACTCTGGACCCGTAGCACAGTTTAGTCCTACCGAAATTGGGTTAAGGTGTTCTAAGGATATATAAAAGGATTCGATGTTCTGACCCGCAAGGGTCGTTCCCATCGGTTCGATCGTTCCTGATATCATCAGGGGCAGTGTAACACCACTCTGTTCGAAGGCCTGCTGAATTCCAATGCTGCCTGCTTTTACATTGAGGGTATCCTGTGAGGTTTCGAGTAGTAGCGCATCAACGCCTCCCTCTATTAAAGCAAGCGCTTGCTCCAAATAACTGTCGATAAGTTCCTGGAACGTTACGCCCCCAGTTACAGACAGTGTTTTGGTTGTTGGTCCCATCGCTCCTACCACATAACGTGGAGATTCCGGTGTAGAGAAACGATCAACCGCAGCTTTCGCAATTCTGGCTGCTTCCAGGTTGATCTCACGTGCCCGATCCTGAATATCGTACTCAGCAAGCACAACGGATGTAGCACCAAATGTATTGGTTTCAATTAAATCGGCTCCGGCCTCCAGATATTCTTCATGAATGCGCTGGATCAGCTCTGGACGAGTAAGCACTAACATTTCATTACATCCATCCAAATCTTCGCCGCCAAAATCTTCGCCAGTCAAATCAACTTGTTGAATCATGGTCCCCATTGCACCGTCGAGGATTAATATTCGTTGTTTTAATGCATCGTGTAGACTAATCTTATCCAATATCTTCACCCCCGCAAAACGTTAAATCTTAGTTTAACAGAAACTAACTTAATGTGAAAGATCGGGTTTGGTCCCGAAAGATGGCGGGTTTGCACGAATATGAACGGAATTTGAGAATCGACAAAAACAAAGCAATCCGATATAATTCAATTAAACCAAGTGGAAAAGAGGGAAAGAACATGGCTGAAATTGTTATCCGAAATACGAACGAACGCATCACTGGTGACGAAAATGTTCGAAATTTCTTGAACAAATACGAAGTATTATATGAGAAGTGGGACGCATCCAAACTGAACACTGATCTGCAAAATAACTTTGGATTAACTGATGAACAGAAAACCGAGGTTTTGGAAACTTACGATTATGAAATCAGAGATTTGGCTGCACGTCGCGGATACCAGATCTGGGATGTCATCACGCTGTCCGAACAAACACCAGATATCGAAGAAAAGCTGGCCAAGTTCGAAGAGATCCACACCCACGCTGAAGATGAGATTCGTGCGATTGTCGCTGGTAAAGGAATCTTTGTTATCAAAGCTACAGATGATGTCGGCTACTTTAATGTAGAACTGTCTCCTGGAGACGTTATCTCGGTACCTGAGAATACACCGCACTTCTTCACTTTAATGGAGAACAAACAAATTATTGCTGTACGTCTGTTCATCGAAAAAGATGGCTGGATTGCAGATCCATACCCTGATCCTACTTTTATCAAACAAGCCTAACAATCTCGTGTTACAACTTGCTTAACCAAAACCCCTGTTCAATTGAACAGGGGTTTTGGCATATGCATATGGAGAGTAGTATACAACATCGGTGCATTATATAAAATAATGCGGGTATTTCGCTTTTATCGATTCCTGTTCAATAACAACTAGTCTAAGATGAGCTTCCATCACCTGAACAGCTTGCTCGGTCTGACGCTCTGTGATAAGACGATAAATCTCTTTGTGCTGGGAGATAATGACCTCCAGGTTGGAGTCCTCAGCTAGACGTAATAAACGCAACCGATTAAACGGAATATTCAGCTGTTGCAACATTTTCCATGTTCTCAGCTTACCCGTGCCCTGGAACAAAATCTGATGAAACTCTTCATCCAGTTCAAAAAGTCGATAGAAATTGTTTTTCCCTATACAGACTTCCTGCATTGCAATGTTGGTTTCAAGTCGAAATCTGAACTCTTCAGGAAAAGAAACACAAGCCAAAGTCACGATTTCCTTCTCCATCTTCTCCCGCATAAACCTGCCTTCTTCCACATGCTCCAGATTAATATGAGAGACAATTGTTCCACTCTGGGGAATAATGTCCAGCAGTTCTTCTTCAGCAAGCTTCATGAATGCTTCTCTAACGGGTGTTCTGCTCACCTGCAGTTCATCTGCAATCTCTTTCTCTGAAATCTTGGTACCCGGCTTAAGTTCCAGGTGAAGAATTCGTTCTTTTAACAGGTTATATGAATATGCCCGGGTCGAGCCTCTAATTTTTTGATTAAGTGACATGCCTTGACCTCTTTCTATCAGCCGTATTCATTCATCTTAGCACAAATTACCGTTCCACTTATATATCTGTGTGAAACGGTAATCTGGCCAACATCAACTATATTATTGCTTGTTTTCTTTGTAGGCTTTGTACGTATCATTTGCCAGCTTCAGATAATTAGATAACCCTTGACTCTCAAGCTCTTTGGCAAATGTATCGAATTCAGACAAGTCCCGCTCACCCAAGATAAATTTAAGTGTATTCTGATCAGAGTAGTCTTTCAGTGGTGTACTCAGAAGTGTCACCCGTTCACGGTCCTCTGAAGAGTAAGGAATCGGTGGTTCTGCCGGAATCACTTCCTTGGTATCCTTCATGTCTTGCTGGAATTTCAACTCTTCTTCACTAAACATGGATTGCAGCAGGTCTGTGGTACCCCCGTAGGCAAATACACCACCAGAGAAACCAAAGTCAATACGCAGATCCTTCGTGCCTTTTGGATTCAAACCATTGTAGTTCACATCTTCTACCAATTTGCGTTTTCCGCCCTCTTTGGTGAATGTTTCACCTTCAACGCCCCATTTGGCAAACTCTTGACCCTCATCACTGTAGTATAACCAATCCACAAATTGCATAATGGCTTTGAAGTTTTCGCTTTTTTGAATTTTCCCGGATATCATGACACCGTTTTCAAGTCTGGAGCCGGACATTAATTGCCCTTTTGGCCCACCAGGAACTGTAATTTTTGCAACTGAGTATTTACCTTCTCCCAGCGTTTTGTTCATATCATTTCGGTGCAGCACTACCGTTTGGGAATTACCATTAATCATGAATGATTTGCCGGATACAAATTTCTGTACAGCCTGATCATCATCCTGTGTAAAACTCTCCTTATCGAGTAATCCTTCGGATACCAACTTGTTAAAGTACGTTAGCATCTCTTTGTATTCTGGTGTTGTAGCCGTGTATACAAATTCATCCTGATCTTCCTTATACGTCAATCCGTTACCAAACCCCCATCCAGCCTTGGTTCCAAAACCAGTAGCAGCGATGTTCAACGTACTATTGAATTGGAAACGGTCCGAGAATGGAATGGAATCCGGGTAGATCTCTTTCAGCTTTTTGGCTGCATCATACAATTCGTCCCAAGTGGTTGGGATGGCGATGTTATTTTCTTCAAAGACATCCGTTCTTACGAGTAATGTGTAATCTGGCCATACTTCCTCATGCAGACCCGGGAGTACATAGTACTTTCCATCTTCCTGTCGCAGCCCTTCAAGTTCATCTTCCAATCCCCATTTTTCCACTTTATCCTTGAAGTTTGGCATCAAATCAATATAATCGCTAATCGGCAGTATCGCACCGGAGGACACAAATGCAGACTCTTCACCAGGATACGTTTTGGGAATAACCAGTGGTGCATCACCGGAGCTAATCAACAGAGATCTCTTCTGAGAGTAATCACTCATCGGTACAATCGTTGGCTCAAGCGTAACACCCGTCAGTTCGGTAATTTTATTAAAAAGTAACCAGTCTTTTTTATATGGATAACTAGGTTGATCACTATAGAGTATGGAGAGATTAAATGGCTCGGTCGCCTTGAATGTATCCCCTACATTGTACGTCTCCATCGCTGCCTTGGTTTGAACTTCAGTGACATCACCTCCAGGTCCGGTACCGCTGCTACATGCTGCCAGAACAACAGTCATCATTGTTGCCAACACCATTTTACCAACAAACTTACGTGGCTTTTGATTCATTTAGGTTATCCCCCTGAATTTGGTTTAGGTATTCTAGCTTCTACGTATTACTGTTTAACAGACCCTAACATGATACCGGTTACAAAGTATCTTTGGACAAATGGATAGATGGTGAGTATCGGCAAGATGGTTAATACCATCGTTACAGACTTAATATTGGCAGCAATCTGTGTCAGGTTATCAGCTGAGGTTGCACCGGCAGACGCCCCGCTGGTCGCTCCTGCAATCATATTGCGCAAATAAATGGTGACCGGGAACAGTTCTTTTTTGTCCAAATACAGAAAGGCTGGGAACCAGGAATTCCAATGACCTACTGCGTAGAACAGCACCATGGTTGCCATAACTGCTTTACTAAGCGGCAATATAATGCGTAACAAGATCCCGTAGGTGTTCAAACCGTCAATGGAGGCAGCTTCCTCCAGTTCTTCAGGCATATTTTCAAAAAATGACTTCATGATCAGCATGTTGTATATGCTAATTGCGCCAGGAACAACAAGTGCCCACATGGTGTTGTTGAACCCAAGGGAATTAATCAACACATAGTTTGGAATCAATCCACCACTAAAGAACATCGTGAATACGGCGAACATCGTCAGAAACTTGCGACCCATCAACCTCTTTTTGGACAGGGCATATGCGAAAATAGTCGTCATAAACATGGAGATTAATGTACCTACTACGGTGTAGATAATCGTGTTTTTATAGTTGGTCCAGAACATGCTGTCACGTGAGATTGTCTTGTATGTCTCTACATTGAATCCTCTTGGGAACAGACTTACCTTACCCGAATTAATATAGGACTCACTACTGAAGGATTGTGCCACGACATTTAAGAATGGATAGAGCGTTATAAATACCACGAACAGCAGAAAGATAACGTTGAATACTTTAAATACCTTGTAAGATCTGGATTCCTGCATGATGCTCCTCCTTTACCATAAGCTTCTTTGAGTCAGTCTGCGTGAGATGGCATTTACGGAGAACACCAGAATCAGACCGATCAGCGATTCGAACAAGCCAATTGCGGTAGCATAACTGAAGTTACTGGATTCCAGTCCAACCCGATACAGGTAAGTGGAGATCACATCAGATGTCTCGTAGATCAGCGGATTGTACAAGAGTAAGATTTTTTCAAATCCAACAGCCAGGAAATTACCCATGTTCAAAATCAATAAAGTCACAATCGTTGGCAAGATCCCTGGTAACGTTACATGAATCGTTTGCTTCCACCGATTGGCACCATCGATACGCGCAGCTTCATACAAAGAATCATCAATGGTTGTTAGGGCAGCCAGATAAAGAATTGCTCCCCAACCCATACCCTGCCATACCTCAGAAGTGATATAGATTGTTCTGAACCACTCAGCCCGCTGCATAAAAGGAATATTGTCTCCGGTGAAGAAAGCCACCAGTCCATTAATGGAACCATTCACTGCTGTCAGCTGCAGGATCATACCCGCAACGATAACGATCGACAGAAAATGAGGCAGATAAGACGCGGTCTGTACAAATTTTTTGAATCGTTTACTCTTCACTTCGTTAAGCATCAAGGCAAAAATGATTGGAACCGGGAATGTAAAGAGTAACGCAAGTCCGCCCAACATCAGCGTATTACCGAATACTCTCCAGAAGGTAGGGTCCTCAATGAACATTTTGAAGTACCTTAATCCAACCCACGTTTCTCCAAATATACTTCCCCCAGGAACAAAACGTCTGAACGCAATCACATTACCAATCATCGGCCCATATTTGAAAATAAGGAGATAAATGATGGGAAGGATTAACAGTGAATACAACTGCCAGTCTTTGCGGAACAAAGTTGCTGCCGTTCGTAATCTGCTCTCTTTACGTAAAGATGTCATGGTTAACGTTGTTTTAGCGGTTTCCGACTCCATTTGTTTTCACTCCGATCCAGGACTTGATAAGTAAGAGTAATTCATGTACAACTCCCATCGTTTCTCCTCTTGTAGAAGACAACAACTCCTTCAAATTCACCCCCACTACGAAATAGATAATTTCTAAATGTAAGCGATATCAATTTAATGTATTATGTAGAATCACACAATCCAAGGTGCTTCACATCATTAATTAGCACTTACTAAGTGGTGTGATCTCCAAATCCAAAGAAGCTTTCTCAAAATATTAAGCGCTTACAATCAATCGAAAATAATAAGCAATAACTCCCTGCTTCCATTTAATGAAGTAAGTCAAAAAGAAATTGCTTTAGGACAATCTAAATACTAGTCATACTAGTATGTTAGTTATATTCTAATCCAGCTTCCCCCTAATTTCAATAACTTTTAGTAAAAAAAATAGAGATCTCATTTAACAAGGTAATTTAGTCAACATGTTCAAATAAAAAAACATTGGTAACTTCAAGAACGACATCATCGTTCATTGAAGTTACCAATGTTTCAGGGTGCTGAGGAAAGATGTTATAGCTGATCTGCTTAGAAATTAGCAATAAGCTGATTTAATTCCGATAAATGCGTTATTTCATGGTCTGGCGCATACGTTTCATTGTTGGTCTTATGCTCACGGTTAATCCATACGGATTGGATGCCAGATGATAAAGCACCACGAATATCAGTCGTTAACTTATCCCCAACCATCATGCTCTCTTCGGGTTTAACACCCAGTTTACTCAAAGCATGTTCAAATATTGATGGATCCGGTTTTCCTTTTCCGAAGTTACCCGAGATAATAATCTCATCAAAGAAAGGAGTCAATTCAGGTACACCATCCAACTTCTCTTGTTGCAAAGCAGGACAACCGTTCGTTAACAACAACAGTTTGTACTTTCCTTGTAATTGACGCAAGGTATCCATCGTTTCTTCGTATACATGTGGTCTGGATCTCCGTTCTACTCCAAACTGTGCGGCCAGTTGTTCAGCAAGATCTTCCCGATCTATACCCAATTTCAACAAGCCACGACGCCAGGATTCTTTACGGTAAACTGGAGCAAGCTGTTCCAACTGACGGAACTCAGGCTGATCCCCACCAGTAAAGTTAGCCCATAGGCCTTCAAACGGATTGATTCCAATCATTTTAGTAAAAGAAAAGGTTTCATATGATTCATACAGTCCACGTGCCTCATTACGAACAGCTTCTTCAAGTTCTTCTGGTTTAACCCCAGTCTCTTTCGCTGCGATTAGACAAGTCTCATGAAAAGCTTCTCGAACACTACGCTCATCCCATAATAAAGTATCATCTAGGTCGAACAAAATCGCTTTTAACGCCATTCCGATCATCTACCCCTTTATGCAATAATTACTTTTCGACGGTTTCCACGGTGATCTGGTGTGCTTTTGCAAACTTCAGCAAACGTTCTGCAATCGCATCTGTATCGTAACGGTTCAATAACTTGGTAAACACCCATCTTTTCCCGCGACTGTTATGTTCGATAACAACTGTACCTGGTTCGATTCTGAATTTGACGATATCGTCAACCCCAATTGAACGTTCACGATTACCCTTCGTCGTTATAATCCGATTACTGCTAATCTTGATGTATGGACGACGAAGCATGAAGATGACTGCCAAAAATACGTAAAGCAGCATCGTCACCCAGTCCCAGGTTGTCATCGGAGCTTGCACAAGGAACGTGCTCATAAACAGATACAAAAAGGCGAGACCAATCAAAAATATAGGGAACAAAAGGCTGCGTCCCTTAAAGACTTCTTCGCCTGGTGTACCTGTGATTGGTTGACCACTTTTTTTGCGCTGCTGATTTAACTGCTTGGAATTTTTCTTAACCGTTCTCTCGAACGAACGCGACATGAGAATCCCCCTTATGTGTCTTTGTATCGGCTTACATAACTGTAAACCAACATTTCCCCCTATAAATTGCACACTCAAAATAACAGGAAGAAACCTAAATATCATAATGATATCATTAGGTTTCGTTAGTGTTTGAGTTTGCCTTGGTGGCCTTTGTCATTCTCATCATCAACAATCTCAATGGTATCCAGTTGTTGTCTGAAATTGCTGCGAATATTACTCAAATAAATCTCTCTTAGCTCGGCACGTTCGGCAAGTTCTTCCTCCGACAATCCAGTGGACTTTTGCTTACGAGCCAATTCGTTAATGCGTGCTACCAGACTATCTATATCCAAGCTTGTCCCCTCCAAAAATACAAAGTCATATTAACTTTGCCATTATAAAGGCAGCTTGTCAAGCTGACACGCGTTAACACTCATTGATGTGCATTTTATTCTGCAAATTGCGGTAGAGCTAGTACTTGTCCCACTTGGATGGAAGTCGTATGAAGTTGATTCACTTTCTTAATTGCTTCTATATAAATACGTGTATCCATATTCGTCGGTTTATGTTCCAAAGAAATACTCCATAATGTTTCCCCTTGTGAAACAGCTATCTTTCCTCCAGGCAGAACATCATTCTCATTGCCGGCAAATACAGTTAAAACAGTGCTGCATCCAATAAATATAATCATAGAGGTAATGGCTACCTTTAACATCCATGAAGAAATCTTGAAACGCGCTAAAACCTTCTTGTAGTTCCCTATGTTAGACTTCACCAGTTCCGAATTCATTGGTTCATAAATGCTTTGATAAGTAGAATATCTCATTAAATACCCGCCTCCAAACGTTTGTTCCTATCTGTTGAAATCAATATAACACGAACACTTGTTTTGTTCAATATATTTTTAGAACAATTGTTCGCTTCTTTTTAGAAGGAGCAATATCTTATTTCAAGTACTTTTTCAAAACATTTGCAGTATTATGCTCTGACTTTTGGCCAATTTCTGTTCTATAAGTTAAAAAACACTGATTTAAAGCTATTTTATTTAGAACTTATGTTTGTACGAACGGAGGTTCTATGTTATAATTTTCCCAAACGTTACTAAAATGGGGTTGATACGGTATGTCGAAGATATCCAGCAGGCAGCAGGCTATTCTGGAGTTTATACGAAATGAAGTCCGGTTGAAGGGGTATCCTCCTTCCGTACGGGAAATTGGTGAAGCGGTTGGACTTGCTTCCAGCTCAACAGTACATGGACATTTGGATCGTTTGGAGAAAAAAGGTTTGATCCGACGCGACCCTACCAAGCCAAGAGCCATTGAGCTTTTGAGCCAGGAAGAATCTGAGCATTCTCATCAATTTGCTCATAGCGTTGCACGTATTCCTGTTGTTGGTAAGGTTACAGCCGGGGTTCCAATCACTGCAACCGAGAACATTGAAGACTACTTCCCTCTTCCTACACACTATGTAGGCGAACAGAAAGTGTTTATGCTTTCAGTAGTGGGAGATAGTATGGTGGAAGCTGGAATCGTTAATGGAGATTACGTTATTGTCCGTCAACAGCAAACTGCTGATAACGGTGATATCGTCGTTGCAATGACTGAAGACGATGAAGCTACAGTGAAAACGTTCTATAAAGAGAAAGATCATATTCGCCTTCAACCGGAGAATGCGACCTTCGAACCTTTACGTTTGAAACATGTTAGTATTCTGGGTAAAGTCATTGGCCTTTTCCGAGATATTCATTAATATTTAACTTGAGTAACAAAATTAGATGTAATGAAATACGAAAGAGGTTGCCCTGATCAACAGGACAACCTCTTTTTTTCATGTTTATGTTATTTTTGCGGCTAATTATTCACTGCGTTTCAGAACACTCTTGTGATGCGAGAACACATCAAAGCTCTGTTGTCCGTGATATGAGCCCATACCGCTCTCTCCTACACCACCAAACGGTAGATAATGTGAAGTCATATGAGAAAGTGTGTCATTAATACATCCCCCACCGAAGGATACTTGATTCAGAACCTGATCCTGCAGTTGCTCATCCTGTGTGAAAAGATATAGCGCCAATGGTTTTGGCCGGCGAACAATCTCATCCAGCATAGGATCAAGGTCACTGTACGTAAATACAGGAAGAATCGGACCGAAGATCTCTTCTTGCATGACAGCTGATTCCCAGTTCACATCGCCAAGTACAGTCGGCTCAATGAACAACTGCTCACGTACAGAACGTCCACCAATCAGCGTTTTGCCATCTGTGAGGAATTTCGACAACCGATCAAAGTTACGCGCGTTGACAATGTGCGGGAAATCAGCATTCTGTAACACATCATCCCCAAATTTATCTTTGATCTCAGCGCCAATCAGATTGATCAATTCATCATGAACTTGTTCATGTACAAGCAAGTAATCCGGAGCAACGCATGTTTGGCCTGCATTCAAGAACTTACCACGAACAATACGCTGGGCCACCAGCTTCAGATCTGCATCGCTATGGACAATAGCAGGACTCTTACCACCCAACTCAAGAGTTACAGGAGTCAAATGCTCCGCAGCTGCCTTCATAACAATGCGACCAACACCTGTGCTGCCTGTGAAGAAAATATAATCAAACTTCTCTTTCAACAATGCTGTGCTTGCCTCAACTTCACCTTCCATAACGGCAATATACTCCTCAGGGAAGATCTCCTTAATCAGATCATACGTCAGACGAGATACGGCTGGTGTTAATTCAGAAGGCTTGATAACTGCACAGTTACCGGCTGCAATTGCTCCAATCAGTGGACCAAAGGCCAGTTGGAAAGGATAGTTCCAAGGTGCAATAATAAGAGCCACTCCGTATGGTTCAGGGTAAATGGTGCTCACCCCATCCGGCATATTCGAATTGGTTGGAACTTGTTTTGGTGCAGCCCATTCCTGCAGGTGTTCTAATGCAAAATCCAGTTCACCCAAAACAATGCGAATCTCGGAACCGTAAGCTTCCGCCTCAGATTTGTTCAGATCCGCCCGAAGTGCATCTTGAATCCGTTGCTGATACTTTTCAATTCCTTTTCTAAGCTGTTGAAGCGCATTAATCCGATATTCGATATTTTTAGTTTGTCCTGTATAAAAAAATGTACGTTGTTCTGTCACAAGTTGTTTTGCCTGATCCATATCAACATCTCCAATTAATTATTTAAAATTTAATTGTTCAAAATTTAATTAAAGTACACCTCTTCTATATGAAACTTTCAACATACTAATGAAACATCCATTTGTATGTAATCGACGATGGTTGGAATTTTGAAAGAGTGATTGTAAGTATACTTTATATTTCGTGACTATCAGAATTTCTAAGGAAGCATTATTAAAATCTTTTGCCTCCGACAGTTTAATCCATTATAGAAAGAATTCTAATTTCAGTTTCTCTTCAATAGCTTAGTTGATAAATAATAATGGTATTGTTCTATTACTAACATGAATTGATACAATTCTTTAAATAAAGAGAGTTTTACGGTTTACCATTATCTTAATCGACGAACAAACGTGTTTTGTTATATAAATGTAAGCCTTGGTTACAGATAAACACAGGAATGTTACGTGAGATGATGAAGAAGAATTCAGGGGACATTTGTGGCCAATTTGCTTTCAGATGATTTATCCGTTCCCGGCCACAATTTTTACAGCAGCAGATTATAATCCAACAACTACTCCTAAGAGCATTCTTTGAAGAAAGTGTTAAATAATATCAAATCAACCGCACTACTTCTATTATATGAGTCATCTAGTATCTCACTGATCCGATACATTTCATGCTGATCCAAATCTGTTAGAGTGGATATATTCTTAATAGTTGGAGGAATTTTTGGGAGGTCGTTAGTAGATTTGTAGGGTGAGAAATACAAATCACAACGTTATATATGTCATAATTTACATATAATTATATGGTATTTTTAGTTTTATAATTCATTAATTTAGGAGGTATTTACATAAAAAAAGAAACTAGCCACCATTGGAGCGCTCACTGCTATTGTAGCAAGTATTGCTGTTCCAGCATCACTTGCCACTCCCTCATCTTCTGTTCAAGGTTCTGTAACTGCACAAAGTGTAACGATTCAGGCGACGCAAAAATATGTGAGATATTCAGATGCTAACAATAAGTATGAAGATGCGAAGTATGTTCCAAAGACATATACTTATGCTGATGGAGTTTGGTATGGAGTACTCAACCTAGCATCGACTACCTATTCAAACGGATTATATTACGGAAACTATGAAGGTTACGTAACGAAAATCGAGTAATTTTATCATCATAATAATATTTACGTATATTAAATACAATAATAAAAGAAGGCTTCTGAATTCAATCAGAAGCCTTCTTTTATTACAGGGACATCTATAATTTAACAATTAGATTTTTTTAAAAATAACTTGTTTCTATCAATTCAATAAACAAAACATTTTAAAATAATAATTGCAAACCCAACATTTTACAATATTATTATTTACAAACAACAATTACATATGGTATATTTATCCATGGTTGGCCAACCTAATTGCGAGAGTCTCTTCGATATTTTTAATTTCAAATAATAACTTAAAACAGAATCTTACTCTATTGGTTCTAGTATATTTGGGAGGTTTGAAAATGAAAAGATTAAGAAAATTCTCTATTTCTGTTATGGCAACTGCTTGTTTATTGGCATTCGGTTCAAGTTCTGCATTCGCTAAAACAGGTTGGGCTGATTCCTTTCAGACAGCAGAAGTGATGTATTCAAGTGTTAGCCAGTCTTCCGGATTTAGCGCAACACAGTATTTAGATAGCATGAGCGACAACGATTTTTATGTAGTCGACAATACAAACGGTTCATCCGAAATCACATATTCTGTTATAGCCACTCCACCAGCGAACTTCGACATTGTTATGGGTGTTATTAAAATGAATGCAAGCGGTGCAATCTTATCCATTCAAATGGATAACTGGAATGGACGGGGATACCCAGAGGCAATTAGTTGGAATGCTAAACCTGGTGAGAAGGTTTACTTCAGAATCATGGATAACGGCATTAACAACTACAACGAACCTTATACAATTCAATTCACAAAAACCAGCTAGATAATATTGTCGTAGATGTTCAAATGGGTCCCCCGCAAAATTTGCAGGAGGGCCTTTTTTTATTTGGAGTACTTTGAAGGTATGGTTCATAGACTACCCGTGGCTCCATGCCAGTGTTTTTTCTGTAAGCATCTAGCAAACAACTCTATCAATTTGCTAATAGAGTCCTGTTTTTTCTTCTTTGTACTACTTTACCAATCTCCTCCTCCGGAGCTTTCACAAATGATTAGCTATCTTCCACTGAAATAAAAAGAAGAATTATACAATGACACCAAGACAGAGAATCCAGGAAGAAAAATAAAAATTACTACACATCTAGTAAATGACATCAAATTTCACAGAGAGTGGCAGGAACATAACAAAGGGATACTTGGGGATAGATACCACCATGACCTTGATCTGGTTCTATGTAGGGAAGATGGAAACTTCTTGCCCAATTCATTATTCAATGCCTTCTCCCGCATCTTACAACGTTGTGATCTCCCATCACGCCCCTTTCACTCTCTCCGACATACCTGCGCGGTTCTTTTTCCTGAGTCCGGGGCAGATATGAAATTCGTTCAAGAACAATTAAGTCACGGAAGTATTCAGATCACATCAGATGTATATGCCCACATCTCTGGCAAGATCCAGAAAAAGCAATATAGATAGATTTGAGAAATTCACTGAAGAAATTTTCGATTAGAAAAATGTTTTGTTGGCATTTTGTGGGCAATTTGATTTTTCTTTAAATATATAGGTACTTGCCCACAAAAAGAAAAACCCCTCAGCGCTAGAGCGCCAAGGGATTGAGCTATTAGTACAACGTAATATATTGATCGCGTTCCCATTGGTGGACTTGTGTGCGGTACATATCCCACTCAATTTCTTTCAGCTCATAGAAGTGAGCCAAGGCGTGGTCGCCGAGAGCGTCACAGATGACTTCGCTGCGGATCAATTCATTCAATGCTTCTTTCAGGTCAGCTGGCAAGCTTGGAATGCCTTCTTCCACACGCTCTTCTTCTGACATGATGTAGATGTTACGGTCAATTGGAGCTGGTAAGGAAAGCTCACGTTTGATTCCGTCCAGACCTGCTTTCAACAGAACAGACAGAGCCAGGTAAGGGTTAGCAGCCGGATCCGGGTTACGAACCTCAACACGTGTACTCAGACCACGGGAAGCTGGAATACGAATCATTGGGCTACGGTTACTAGCAGACCATGCTACATAACAAGGTGCTTCATAACCTGGTACAAGACGTTTGTATGAGTTCACAGTTGGGTTAGTAATTGCTGCAAACGCACGTGCGTGCTTCAGAGTTCCAGCCATGAAGTGACGAGCAGTTTTGCTCAGACCCAACTCGTCCGACTCATCAACAAATGCGTTCTCATTGCCTTTAAACAAGGATTGGTTACAGTGCATACCGGATCCGTTCATACCAAACAGCGGTTTCGGCATGAATGTCGCATGTAAACCATGCTGACGTGCAATCGTTTTAACAACGAGTTTGAACGTTTGGATCTGGTCAGCCGCTTTCAGAGCATCAGCATATTTGAAGTCGATCTCATGCTGACCTGGAGCTACCTCATGGTGGGAAGCTTCGATCTCAAAGCCCATTTCTTCAAGTGTGATAACGATGTCACGACGACAGTTTTCACCAAGATCCGTAGGCGCAAGGTCGAAATAACCACCTTGGTCATTCAGTTCGTTAGTTGGGTTTCCTTTTTCGTCTGTTTTGAACAAGAAGAACTCGGGTTCAGGACCAACGTTAAAGGAAGTGAATCCCATATCTTGGGCTTCCTTCAGGTTTCGTTTCAAGATGCCACGTGGATCTCCTGGGAACGGATTACCATCCGGAAGATATACGTCGCAAATCAGACGTGCAACACGGTTCTCTGCAACCCATGGGAAAATAAGCCAAGAATCTAGATCTGGATAGAGGTACATGTCAGACTCTTCAATACGTACATAACCTTCAATGGAAGATCCATCAAACATCATTTTGTTATCCAGAGCTTTAGTCAACTGACTCACAGGAATCTCAACGTTTTTGATAGCTCCAAGCAAATCAGTAAATTGCAATCGAATGAATCGTACGTTTTCTTCTTTCGAAATGCGGAGAATGTCTTCTTTTGTATAACTCACTATAACCTCTCCCTTTCTTATCTGCGTATTTGGCTTGCCTGTTATATTTGTACATTAGAAAGTTCCACGGGTCAAGGAGTCTCACACCAAAAGTGCATGTTTTCCCCTCACTCGCCAAGTTATGCGAATTTAGTTTTTATTAAAGAATCGGGAAAGCTCTCCCTGAATGAGAGATACTTGTCCTGGTCTCTTACCTGATACAAGCTGTTGCTTCAGCAAGCGGTGCAACTGCGTATCGGACAGCTCTCTGCGTTTAACTTCAGTATCCGGCGTGATAACTGTAGCTTCCTCGGATTCTTTTGAAACAGGATTCATCACTTGTTTGATCCCCGCGATGTTAACTCCTTTTTCAATCAAAGCCTTGATCTCTAGCAATCTCTCTACGTCATTAAAAGAGAATAACCGTTGATTACCTGACGTTCTCGCAGGAACGATCAAGCTGTGCTGCTCATAGTAACGAATCTGACGTGCAGACAGATCCGTAAGTTTCATTACAATACCAATCGGGAATAAGGCCATATTTCTGCGGATTTCATCACCCATGTTCATCAACCTTCCAGTCATCTATTCTTCACCCTATTGTACATTTAGTTATTACCAAGTGTCAATGACGTGTTAGATAAACTCACAATAATTTACGATCTTTCATAGTCTGTAACGCCATCAAAACGCCATATTTGACATGAGAGTACGTTAATCCGCCTTGCATATACCCGATATACGGCTCCCGAATAGGCGCATCGGCTGATAATTCCAGACTTCCACCCTGAATGAACGTACCTGCCGCCATAATGACAGGGTGCTCATAACCAGGCATATCCCAGGGTTCAGGAACCACATGACTATCCACAGCTGCTGCACGCTGAATCCCCTGCACGAAGGCGATCAGATGCTCAGCAGAGCTAAACTTAACAGCCTGGATCAGATCTGTGCGAGCTTCATTCCAGGCGGGTTTGGTTACAAATCCGGATTCAGCAAACATCGCAGCAGCAAACGTACTTCCTTTGATAGCTTGTCCTACAATTGTCGGTGCCATGTAAAGTCCTTGGTAGATGCCACGTGTTGTGCCCAGCATTGCTCCAACCTCTCCCCCAATTCCAGGGGCTGTCAGACGATAAGCTGCCAGCTGTACGTATTGTTCCTTCCCACATATGTATCCACCGGTTTCCGCAATACCTCCACCAGGATTCTTGATCAGTGACCCGGCCATCAGATCAACTCCGACTTCTGTCGGTTCATGTTCCTCTGTGAATTCACCGTAACAATTATCTACGAATACGATAACATCTTCCTTCAGTGCTTTAACACGCGTAACCATCTCAGCAATCTCAGCAACACAGAAGGAGGAGCGCCAGTCATAACCACGTGAACGTTGAATCCCAATGACTTTTGTAGCCGGTGTAATGTTTTTTTCAACTGCTGCCCAGTCCACTCCACCTTCATCAGTTAAGGCCGTCTCACGGTAACCGATACCAAAATCGCGTAATGAACCTGTGCCATCACCGGGTTTGCCAATAACTTTATGCAATGTGTCATAAGGCTTACCCGTGATGTACAATAATTCGTCCCCTGGGCGCAGCACTCCAAAAAGAGCTGTACTAATCGTATGTGTACCTGAAGCAAAATGAGGACGTACCAACGCGGCTTCCGCGCCGAAAACATCAGCATATACTTCATCAAGCACTTCACGCCCACGATCGTTATAGGCATAACCTGTTGAACCTGCAAAGTGAAAATCACTTACTTTTCGCTGTTGGAAAGCATTAATCACCTTCCATTGATTGTGATCTGTAATCCGATCAATCTGTTGCAGTTTTCCTTCAATCTGACGCTCCACTTGATGTTGAAGTTCAGATATTTCTGAATCAAAGCTTACCATCTTACTTCATTCCCCTTCATAGCACGAATCTGACGTTAAATATCTATTATCGTGTCAACTTATCACATCAATATGTCATGAGTATTACAATTCGATGAAATCTTCAAGCATATGACCAAATTTCTCATATTCACCTTTTTGTAATTCCACTTCATAAATTACATCATTTTCTTCAAAGCTGGTATCTACTACATCACCAATTTTGTAGAGGACGGACGTAAGATCACCACGTTCTGCCGGAATCCGGAAGCGCTTCGTGTCACCTGTAAGCTCTGTCTGGATCAATTCACGGATTTTAAGCAAATCGTCTGCGTCTAATGCGCTTACTTTGATATGGTCTTTATCCAATGGAAGCATCTCAAGCTGCTCTGGTGTGCACGCATCTTTTTTGTTATACAGGACTAACTGCGGCTTGTCCCCTGAACCAAGTTCTTGCAAAATTGTATTAACCGTCCGCATCTGATCTTCACGCATAGCTGATGAGGCGTCTACAACATGCAGGATCAGGTCTGCTTCATTCACTTCCTCCAGCGTTGCACGGAACGCTGCAATCAGATCATGCGGTAGATTTTGAATAAATCCAACCGTGTCGGTAAGGACGATTTCTTTTCCACTTGGAAGTTCCATCGTACGTGATGTTGGATCCAGAGTAGCGAATAGCTGATCTTGAATATACACATCTGCAGCCGTCAACTGCTTGAGTAAGGTTGATTTGCCAGCATTGGTATAACCAACAAGGGCCACCTGAACAATACCTGTTTTTTTACGGCGTTCACGATGCAACTTGCGATGACGAGTCAATTCTTCCAGATGACGCTTCAGATCATCGATACGACCACGAATGTGACGGCGGTCTGTCTCCAGCTTGCTTTCACCTGGACCCCTTGTTCCGATTCCGCCACCAAGTCTGGACAGGTTCTTGCCATGACCCGACAAACGTGGCAGCAAGTAGCTATGTTGAGCCAATTCCACTTGAATGATACCTTCTCTAGTGTTGGCACGTTGTGCAAAGATGTCCAAAATTAATTGGGTACGGTCAATAATTTTGAGATCGAGGGTTTCTTCCAGATTCCGAACCTGTGCCCCTGACAATTCCTGATCAAAAATAGCTGTAGTTGCTCCGAGTTCCTCTGCAATCGCACGGAGCTCTTCCACCTTACCTTTACCAATGAACCATTTGGTATCACGTTTTTCCCTGTTCTGAGAAAGTACACTTAGCACTTCCACTCCAGCTGTCTCGGCAAGTTTCACCAGTTCCTCTAAAGAGTACTCAGGATTGATACCTGTACGTTTTACATCATCCGTAACAAGACTAACCAAGACGGCGCGATCTTTTTTGACCATATCTGTATCATGTGTGCCATTTGTCATGTATATGTTCACTCCTTCTAATTACTAATCCATTAGTATTCATTACCACGAATATGCCATGGCATGCCTTAAGCCGAACCGGTTGGCCCGGCCGGCTGTTGTAAAAACTATATTATCGCTTACTTTCGCTCAAAGTTCAAATCCTCTGTACGGATTGTCATCAGCTCCAGTTTTCCTGGACTGCCTTCCGAATATTGTTCCAACAAACGAACCGCCTGATGCCTGATCGAACGCTCAATGGCATTACGAACGTATCTGGCGTTACTGAACGCATGCAGCGAATCATTTTTTTCCTGAAGCAAATGCTGCTTTAGTTTGAGTATGGTCTGAGGCATTAAAATATAATCACGCTCTTTGGCCATAATCTCAGAGATTTGAATCAACTGATCAATACTGTAGTCTGGAAACTCCACTTGAATGGGAAAGCGGGAAGGTAATCCAGGGTTCGTCTGAAGAAAAAAATCAATCTCATCTGAATAACCAGCCAATATGAGGATAAATTGGTTTTTATTATCTTCCATTGATTTTACAAGCGTATCAATGGCTTCCTTTCCAAAATCCTTCTCTCCACCGCGGGCCAAACTGTAAGCTTCGTCAATGAACAATATTCCACCGAGTGCCTTCTTGACCAGATCTCTTGTTTTCTGCGCCGTGTGACCAATATATTCTCCAACCAGATCCGCACGCTCTACTTCAATAAGATGCCCTTTACTTAACACACCCATCTTCTGAAAGAGTTTGGCAACGATTCTCGCAACGGTGGTCTTACCAGTCCCCGGATTGCCTTTGAAGATCATATGATACACGTGCGCACCACTAAGTAAACCTGCTTCAGTGCGCATCTGAGCAATCTGTAGGAAAGCATAAATCTCAAATACCAAGTCTTTGATATTTTCAAGTCCAACCAGTTGCTCCAGTTCACCCTGTATCTCCTGGAAGTGAGCATGTTTGGTTATACTCTTGGCTGCCTGTACTGCCGCTGCTTCATCTTTGACCAACATCTGAGGTTCCTGGTTACGCAACACAATATTAATTTGTCTGGATGGTCTGCCTCCTGGTTGCTCTCCTGCAGCCATGACCCGTCCGTTCATTCGCCATCACCTCTATTTTATCGGGCTGAACTCTCCTGATTATTAATGTATTCTATCAGGTGCTCCAATATTAGAAGGATCATGAAGAAGAATTCTACGGCGAAGTACATGCCTCAAATCTGAATGTTTTTTCGAAACTCTCCGTTCTCAAACAAACTCTGCCTATGCTTCAGCGATAACTGAAAGTATGGAAATACATGTGCATCAATGGCATGCAGCAGTTCCTTTGCCGTCTTGTTAGCCAAGTCATAATCACCTGTAGTAATATGCTTCCGTGACAATGCATCTTCAAGCTCATCTTCATCCAGCAAAAATACTTCTCCATCTTTCAGCACAACGACATCCAGATACAGGTCATCAAACCAAGGAACACCCTGATCGGTTATCCCCTGACTACGACATGTATCAATGTACCACTCTACAATCCGTTCCTGATCGTCAAACATCGCTGTAACAACAAAATGCTCTCCCTTCGGATAGTATTGCAGCCAGGAATACCCTTTATCTGCGATACAGAAGGTACTGCCTCCATAAGTTTTCCACAGAGGTTCTTTCAAATCCTGTATGGTGTACAACGTAATATAACCTGTGAAAATTTTGGATTGAACGAACCGGCATGTGAATTGTCGGTTCGTAATCCGGCGCCAGTTCGCGCGGTCCCCGAATTTCCGTTTCATACGAACCCCTCTTTGCCGACTACAGGTCCGTGACCTGCTCTGATGTTATTGGTGAACAATGTAATAACGTCCGCCTGATGGATTCCAGCGCTCTGGGCCCGCCCTTGCACAACGTATTACGAATAGTTACAGCTTACCATATTTAAGGTTTACACTCAAAATCAAGCTTTGTCCCACCTATTCATCAAATCAGCTTCCATTACAGTTGGTTCCGTATACCAAAAAACTGCTTCACCGGTTTTCCGGGAAGCAGTTTTTTCAATGTAGCTATTTAGTGATTCATTGGCTTAGCCGCCGGTTCCAGCTTGAGAATCTGCAGGTGCATCTGTCCCTCCAGTATCCCCACTTGTTCCGCTGTCCGGAGTTACTACCTCACCTGGCGTTGTTACGGCTCCATCATCGGAACCTTCACCGGTACCGCCCGGATCTGTTGTCCCCTGACCAGGCGGGGTCGTATTTCCTTCCCCAGGTTGACCGTTTCCTTGGCCAGCTCCGCCGTTGTTACCGTTGTTTCCGTTGTTACCATTGTTTCCGTTATTACCATTACCATTTCCGTTGTTGCCATTTTCATTCCCATTACCATTATTACCGTTCGAGTTGCCATTATCCGGTGAACCAATGTCCGGATTCTCTGTACCTGGCTGCTCAGGATCTATCTCTGTTCCAGGGTCTATACCAGGATCAGGTTCCTCCGGCGGCATTTCCTGCGCTTCAATCATCAAGGAAATGGTGTTGGAAGGATCCGTCTCAAGTCCTGATGCCAAGTCGTAAGCTGTCACATAGTACTCATAGGTTAGACCAGGCAATGCACTTAAATCTTGTGCATTGGTCGCTCCTATTGCATCAATGAGATGAGTGAACTGGGCTTCCGATGTTTCTTTCCGATAAATCCGATATTGCGTACTCGCGTCACCCGTTCCAGTCCAACTCAGGGAGACGGTTTGTGCATTTGGATCGTATGATCCACTCAGCCCACTAACGGACAGAGCCGGCTTTTCTGGTTCTTCTACTGGCGGAGGTGCCTGCCCTCCAGCTGGTGCTTTGAATTGCTTCACTGGAACGCCTTTTAAAGCATCTCCCATGACTTTGGCAAAGAAAGCTGCTGACAGCTTACTGCTGTTCTTAAGCATATGATTGGCATCCGGATTGTCATAGCCCATCCAGACTGCGGCAGTCCATTCTGGTGTGTATCCAACAAACCATACATCACGGTTGGCACTGTTGCCAGAGATACCACTTTGAACTGTTCCTGTTTTACCCGCTACCGGACGATCCAGACGTGCTGAACGTCCCGTACCGTCATTAACGACGTTCTGCAGCATCTGTGTAAGCTGATACGCATTTTGCTCACTCATGACACGCGTTGTGTCCGAGTTATCGTGTTTGTAGGTGGTTTTGCCTGCGTTATCCTTGATTTCCTTAATCGCATAGGCTTGTCGGTACTCTCCGAGGTTGGCAAATGCACTATAGGCTTGCGCCATTTCCAGTGTATTTGTACCTTTACTTAGACCACCGAGGGCAATCGCCAAGTTTTTGTCCTCATCTGTCAGCTGTATACCCACACTCTTGGCAAAATTAATGCCTGTGTTAACGCCTATTTTATCAAGCAGCCAAACCGCAGGAATATTTTCCGACTTCGTGATGGCATCCGTCATACTGATTGTTGAAGAATATCCATGCAAGTTACCAGGACAGTAGTTACCAAAACATTGCTTCGCATTACTCAGCGAGGAATTGGCACTGTAATTTCCTGATTCAAGCGCCGGTGCATAAGACACAATCGGTTTAAAAGCTGAACCTGGTTGTCTTCGACTCTGCGTTACACGGCTGTAGCCTTTGGTCTGATAATCCCGTCCACCCAGGAGGGCAACGAGGCTACCATTCTCATGGTTCATGATAACCATGGAGCCTTGGACCTGTTGATCGTCTTTACTTGCCTCGAACAGACTGTCATCTGTGAAGGCCGTTTCCATCGCTGTTTGAGCCTGAGCATCCATAGTTGTATAGATTTTGTATCCGCCGATATTCAGATCATCTTCCGTTTTGCCTGTTACACGTTCAGCTTCACGGAGCACATAATCAATAAAGGCTTGATATTTCTGGTCTTTCTCTGGTCGCTTGTAGTTATAGTTAACCTCTTTTGCTTCGTCCATCTCCGCCTTGGTAATGTAGCCTTGTTCATACATCAGCTGCAATACCACACCTCGACGTGCTTTTGAGTCGTTTGGATTGCTCACCGGATTATAGGCAGAAGGCCCTTTCGGCATAGCTGCCAATGTAGCAATTTGCCACAACTTCAACCTCTTGAGATCAGTAACTCCAAAGTAAAATTCAGATGCCGCTTTAATCCCGTAACGCTGATGTCCGAAGAAAATCCGGTTCAGATACATCGTCAGGATTTCGTCTTTTGTGTACTTGCGCTCTAATGCCATGGCAATCGATACTTCCGTTGCTTTACGAAAGAACGTTTTGTCACGGGACAAGAACATGTTCTTGGCAAGCTGTTGGGTTAGTGTACTACCACCTTCCACCATGGAACGAGCCATGACATCCTTAACGGCTGCACGCCCAATGGACCAGATATCCACGCCTTGATGATCGTAGAATCGCTTATCCTCCGTTGCAACAAAGGCTTGCTTCACCAGTTCAGGAATATCATCTTCTTTGACGGGTTCCAGCTTCTGAATGGATAGCTCCCCCATTAATTGGCCATTGCGATCATATACTTTTGAAGTTTCATTAATTGTGGTTTTGTCCTTGTTGGCTTTGAGCAGATTTTCACCACTCACCATAATAAATAAATATCCGCCAAGTGCACAGAATATGGCGATTGCCATCGTGAAAAACAGTGTCCATCCAACGCGTTTACCCGTAATTTTTTTCTTTTTAGAGGTCTTTGGCTTCGCTTTTTTGGGTGACTTGTTATTGTTGTTGCGATTGTTAGACCTCGACAACGGATCGTTTGGCATGTTAACCTCCTGACTCCCTTTCGGTTGCATAATTTCTATTCGTCTATAGGCTCAGGCATATATTAAACATATTTTGCCCGGAATGAAAAGAACAACCCTTTATTCAGGTTGCTCTGTTTCAATACCTATACTTGTAGACGAAATGGTTGGTGAAAAGGTTTCGTAATTTTTTTAAGCTTCGCCGCTGTTATCTTGCTGCATCAGCGATACGCTGCGTTGCGGCGTGAACGTGGAGATGGCATGCTTGTAGACCATTTGCTGGCGTCCGTCGCTGTCAATGACGATCGTAAAATTGTCAAATGCCTTGATCGTCCCGCGGATTTGGAAGCCGTTGGTCAGATAGACCGTAGCAGGAATATTTTCTTTCCGCAGTTGGTTCAAGAACGTATCTTGGATGTTGATGGACTTGTTCATTAGCCGTACCCCCATTGGTTCATTTGAATTCGTGTTCAAGTAATATTCAATATCGCTGAGTAGCTTTCGTGCTATTATATCATGAACAGTTTCATATAATCCACAAAAACCCCTTGTCTGCTATTTTACCCCCATTCTTGGCGAGGTGAAAAAATAGAAGACTTACCCATTATACACCGCTTGTCTGTTTTGCAAAAGAGGGACTAAATCTTCATTTTAAAGCACGTTTATTCGTTGTTTAGCGAATGCTCAATCTCTACCATCTGTTCTAGTGATAAGTAAAAACCTCTATCCTTTTGATAACTAAAAGGTAGAGGTTTACATATCTTGATCTAATCGATGCATGTCAGAAGAATACTAATAATCGCTCAAATCAATCAAATTTTCGTGTAATCAATTCACTTATCTGCTTGTATTTCCCTTCCAAATCCTGGGTATCCGTCATGTCCACCCATTCAATATCCTTCATATGGCGGAACCAGGAAAGCTGCCGTTTGGCAAACCGACGTGTATCCCTCTTCAACCACTCAACCGCAGCTTCCCAACTCACTTCCCCTTGCAGGAACGCTGCAATCTCCTTATACCCCAGTCCTTGCATGGAAATATGACCTCTGGCCACTCCGCGTTCCAACAGGGACTTCACTTCATCCACCAGACCTTGTTCGATCATCAGATCAATCCGCTCTTCTACCCGGGCGTACAACTTCTGCCGATCCATTGTCAAACCAACAATAAGAAGGTCATAAGGCGACTCTTTCTTCTGTACTGCCAGCTGATCAGACCACTTCTCGCCTGTGAGATGATGGATCTCAAGCGCACGTACAATTCGCCGCTGGTCATTCGGATGCAGACGATCCGCACTAACGGGGTCAACTTCCCTCAATCGATCATGTAGGGCCTGTGCTCCGTGTTGCTCCGCATAGCTGAATTGTTCCTCTCTGAACGCTTCATCTGAACCACTATCCGAAAATTGGAAGCCGTAACATACTGATTCCACATATAGACCGGTGCCACCTACAATAAAAGGCATTTTACCACGTTCGTGGATTTCACTAATCAATCGTGTGCAACTCTCCTGAAACTCGGCCACAGAATACGGATACTCCGGTTCATGGATATCAATGAGATGATGGGGTACACCCTTCATTTCTTCAGAGGTAATCTTGGCAGTTCCGATATCCATTTCACGATATACCTGCATCGAATCGCCTGAGATAATCTCACAATTGAAAGCTTGGGCAAGCTCGATGCTCATTCTTGTTTTGCCTACTGCTGTTGGTCCAACCAGCACAAGTAGTTTAGGTTTTGGTTTAGGTTTTGGTTTAACTTCCACTTTCAACATTAATCACTCCGTACAGGGTTTTTGCATTCGCCCGATCAAGTATTTCAAATCCGAGCCTGTCAAACTCCGCGCTGCCGCGCTTTTCTTTCATGACTACCCGTTTACGGGCGACACGTTTTGCTTCCATAATGCTCTGTTCATCCAGCGCGTGAGCATTTGCATAATCTCGTAAGGGCTGTATAGCACTTGAATCCATCATCGGTTCCCGGAACATGGGGTCAAAATATACGGTATCACAGCTTCGATCCGGCATGGACCGCAGTAACTCAAGATGATCCACATGCCGCAGATCTATGCGCCGGAAAGCCTCATCCACCAAGGGCTGGTTGCTTTTATAATGGGACATGCCCTCCAGCAGCAGGGTATAGAGCGGTTGAGAACTTTCACAGGCGATGACTTGTCCACTCTTCCCAGCTGCCACCGAAAATACCAGCGCGTCTGAACCGAGTCCAGCGGTGCAATCAACAATGGTGTCTCCTTCGAGTACCGCACCAGCTTCCAGCATGGGATCGGCTTCCCCTCTTAGAACACGTTTAGCGCGAACAAATCCCATACTGGGGTGAAACTCAAGCTCCGTTGCATCCTTGCGAAACAAGCGTGCTCTGCCATTGAGCACGACCAGTATTTCGTTGATACCATAATGTTCAATCAGTTTGGGTAAAGACGTTCTATTGCGCGGTACGTAGGTACCTCCTGTCGTTTCGGCGAGCTTACGCGCACGCTCCACCTGAGAGGCAATCTCCTTGTCACCGGTTGTAATGTACATAATGTCCCCCTAAATAGCTACATCACTCGTTTAAATAATTTTTCCAGATCATACGTTGAAAATGAAACCACAATCGGCCGCCCATGTGGACAAGTGTAGGGCTGACGACATGAACCCAGACGCTGAATTAACACTTCTGCTTCCTGATCCGTCAGCTTCTGGTTCGCTTTGATGGACGCCTTGCAGGAGCACATAATGGATGCAGCTTCTCGCATCTTGGCCACATCTATGCTGCGTTCACTAAGAACCCACTCGGACATTTCTTCGATAATGTCTTTCTCGTCCCCTTTGGGGAACCAGAACGGGTGGGAACGCACACGAAACGTCTGTCCACCGAAATGCTCCAAATATACACCCGCCTGCTCGAACCAGGCCAGTCTTGTTTTCAGCTTTTCCGTCTCCGAAGGTGTAAATTCGAGCGTAATAGGCAGCAGTAACTCTTGTGAGGCCTGGGCAGGGTTACCAAACTTCTCGTAATAGTATTCATAATTCACGCGTTCATGAGCAGCATGCTGATCAATCAAATATAAACCTTGGTCATTTTGCGCGATCAAATACGTACCATGATGCTGTCCGATCAGACTCAGCTCCGGAAATGCGGGCATGGATGCATCTGATTTAATGGCAGCAGCAAGTTTAGTGGCATCAGGCAGACCTGAAGTTTTCCACGTCCGTTCACTTCTCGGAACTGAAGACGGATTATACGATGAACGTGCTTCCCTAACCGGTGAATTTACGGAATCGGAACGATACGTAGCTGGTTTGCCTTCAGCCAGCGGTTTTTCTATTGCTACACGACCTCCACCATCTTGAGAAGACAGGTCAGTTTTGGGAAAAGCCTCGGTAGAACTAGCACTTACATCCTTAGTACCTTCCTGCACGTCAGCGGATGTCTGCACCCCGTCATGACTAGCAATCTTCTGCAAAATATCTCTGTTCCAACTTTCTAACTGCTCCGGGGGGAGTGTAATCTCAGGTGGAGCTTCGGGTAATGGCACTGAGTGACCCTGTTCAGATACCGGCTGTCCTGTGGCCACATCCGCCGGAGCATCCAAATCCAGATCATCATCTTCCGTAGTCAACTTCAGCGATGCACTAGCAGGTTTCCCGAGTGGACCTTGTTGTCCATATCCTTCTGCATCAGATGCATCTTTCAGCGGACCACGTGGAAAGAGGAATTGCTCCTGAATAAAGGAGCTATCGTCCCCACGTCGAATCTGCTGTTTTTTGACCTGTGGAATCAATACCTCCTGCCGGAGTATCCCCCGCAACGTCGTCTCTATGAATTCATATAGTTCTGGTTCCTTGCTGAAGCGAACCTCCAACTTGGCCGGATGCACGTTCACATCCACGAGAGAGGGGTGCATCTCCAACTGCACCACGACAAGTGGGAAGCGATTGATGGGCAGCAAGGTATGGTAGGCTTTGAGAATCGCCTGATTGAGACCGTAATTGCGAACAAATCGCCCATTAACAATCGTCGACATACCACCACGGTTCGCTCGTGTCCATTCTGGCAGGCTGATCAGCCCACTCACCCGGTAATCCAGACTTTCTCCCTGAATGGGAAGCATCGCTTTGGCAGCACTTGTACCATAGATCGCTGCAACCACTTGCAGCAGATCACCGTTGCCCAACGTCTGAAGCAACACATTCTCATTATGGCGCAGTCGGAACGAAATGTTTGGATGAGACATCGCCATCCGGTATAGGACATCTGATATATGTCCCAGTTCCGTCTGGATCGTTTTCATATATTTGAGTCTGGCTGGTGTATTGTAAAATAGTTCTCTCACTGCAAAATCTGTACCTTGGGGTGAGGTTGCATCTTCATGAGAGACAAGGTTCCCGCCTTCAATCACGATGCGGCGCCCCCGCCCATCATTGTCACTTGCCGACAGTACCTCTACCTTGGATACTGCAGCAATACTCGCCAAGGCTTCTCCACGGAATCCAAGACTTGTGATCTGGAACAGATCTCGGCCATGGGCTATTTTGCTGGTCGCATGACGATAAAAGGCCGTTTCCATATCCTCTGGCTCGATACCTGAACCATTGTCTTTGACACGAATACTGAGGAGTCCGCCCTCTTCCACCGTCACTTCAATCTTGGTGGCGCCTGCATCCACCGAGTTTTCGAGCAACTCCTTGACAACTGAAGCAGGCCGTTCGACCACTTCACCCGCCGCGATCTGGTTGGCAATATGTTCATCAAGCACATGTATTTTCGCCACAGGTTTTCCCCTCCCTTATACTCAGGATAATTGCTGTGCCTTCAATTTGAGATCATTCAATATCTGCATCGCCTGAAGAGGCGTCATATTCATGACATCGATATCTTTCATCGTACGGATGAATTCTCGCGCTGGTTTATCCACCGCAACTACATCCGGTTTCGTTGCCACATTCGGCTCATCATCCCCAAAGATGGACAGTTGAACCACATCCGATTGGCTTGCACTGGACTGTCCTTTGCTGTTTGATTTCTTGGTATGTTGCTTCCCGGCCGACTCTTCAATAGAAGGTGTGTACTCTGCACTCTCCACAATCTCGTGTTCCCGGATCAATGGTGCTGAATCCGTGTGTTGAAATTCTACACCTTTTACATTCAGGCCTGTTTCCTGCTTTTCGCTTCCGATATATTCACTGCCCACAGCTACTTGCGCGGCCGCATGTTCGAACCCATGCAAAAGTCCATTCGCCCGCTCAATAATGCTATCAGGCAGACCTGCAAGGCGTGCACAATAGATACCATAACTGCTGCTGGCTGCCCCGGCAATCAATTTGCGCAGGAAATTAACTTTGTCACCGCTCTCTTGTACCGCCATCGAGTAGTTGGCCAGCTTGTCCAGACTCTCCTCCAGATGAGCTAGCTCATGGAAATGAGTTGATACAAGAGCTTTACAGCCGATAATATCGTGTACATATTCAATAACAGACTGAGCAATGGCCATACCTTCACTGGTCGACGTTCCCCGTCCCAATTCATCGATAATAATCAGACTGCGTGGTGTGGCTTTGTCCGTCATGACCTGAATGTCGGCCATCTCCACCATGAATGTGCTTTGTCCGCCAATGAGATCATCCGCGGCACCTATCCGTGTGAAAATACGATCCATTATCGGCACTTCCGCCTGACCTGCAGGTACAAAACAACCCACTTGCGCCAAAATGGAGATTAAAGCGACCTGTCGCATATACGTACTCTTACCAGCCATATTTGGACCGGTAATCAGCAGAATACGTGCCTCTTCCTTGGTCATTGCCGTGTGATTGGCAATAAATGCGCCATCTCGCATGACCGCCTCAACGACCGGATGGCGTCCTTCTTCCACAACCAGATCATAACCGTCGGTCAACGTAGGACGTACAAAGTTTCGCTCAGCACTAATCACCGCAAAAGATTGATACACATCAATTTCGGCTACCTGTTCGGCCAGCTTCTGCAATCTTGCAATCTCATTGTTCAGCCGCTCGCGCAGCTCTGCGAACAGTCCATACTCAATATCAACCATTTTGTCCTGAGCTTCGAGAATCAGCGTCTCTTTTTCCTTCAACTCCTGCGTAATGTAACGTTCTGCATTGGCAAGTGTCTGTTTACGTTCATAACGTCCCTCTGGCAACGCGGACAGATTGGACTTGGTGATCTCGATATAATAACCAAACACTTTGTTATATCCAATCTTCAGTGATCGAATGCCTGTCGCCTCACGCTCTCTCGCTTCCAGCTCCGCAATCCATTGTTTCCCGTTAACCGAAGCCTCACGCAATTCATCCAGACGTTCATGGTACCCTTCACGAATCAGGCCACCGTCCCTTACCGATACCGGCGGCTCGTCCACAATAGCTTGCCCGATGGCTTCACGCAGATCATTGCAATCATCCATCGTTTCGGCAATATGCTGCAATGTTGCGGAAGATGATCCTGCGCAATGTTGACGAAGTCCTGGAATTTTCTCCAGCGATGACTTGAGCGCATTCAGGTCACGACCATTGGCATTGCCAAACGCAATCCGACCTACCAAACGCTCCAGATCGTAGATGTCTTTGAGTTCTGCCCGCAGGTCTTCACGCAATATAAACTGGTTGTATAGCGTATCCACTGCTTCAAGACGCTCATTAATCTTCCCTTTTTGCAACAATGGCTTATCAACCCAGCGGCGCAGCATTCTTGCACCCATGGACGTCTCGGTACGATCAAGCAACCAGAGTAATGAACCTTTTTTGGAGCGTTCACGCACGGTTTCCACCAATTCCAGGTTCCGGCGGGTAAACGGGTCCAAGATCATATAATGATCTGGTTCATACGTTGAGATTTGTGTTAATTGTCCCAGAGAACGTTTCTGTGTCTCACTCAGATAGGAGAAAAGACGTGCAATGCACGCTTGACGTTCAGGCTCTAATCTTGCCCACACAGCCTCGCCAAACTGCTGACGGACCAAATCTTCCTTATTCTTTGTCCAGGACGTGTAGACCACAGGGCGACCGATTGGAGACGCCTCGGCTTCTACCGTTTCAAGCAGCGCTGCATCCCCCACCAGCTCCGATGGTTCGTAGATGCCGATTTCATCTTTAAGCCATTCCTTGGAATAGGGCACCGATGTCACATACAACTCACCCGTTGACAGATCACAGGCCGCCAGCGCCAACGTATTTTGATTACCTGTAAGACAGACCATGTAGTTGTTGGACTTATCCCCCAGCGTTTTGCCTTCCATCACCGTTCCGGGTGTAACCACACGTACAATTTCACGTCGTACCATGCCTTTCGTTACACTTGCATCTTCCATCTGTTCACATATCGCAACTTTATATCCTTTTTCAATCAGACGCTGTATGTAATTGTCAGCCGAATGATAAGGTACACCGCACATCGGAATTTTATCATCCGTGCCTCCGTTACGTGCAGTCAGCGTGATCTCTAGTTCACGGGAAGCATTAATTGCATCCTCAAAGAACAGTTCATAGAAGTCACCCAGTCTAAAAAATAGAAAAGCATCCTGTGCTTCGGCCTTCACTTGCAAATATTGTTGAATCATTGGCGTATACTGAGCCATGATGAATATCCTCCATCCCGTTCCTATAATGTCAGGAAGAAACGCGTCCTGGAAGGACAATAAGACGGTCAGGCACTGTGTTTGCGCCTCCGCCTTATGTGTTGGCTATTCGCCACTTCCTTCAAGGGTTGCTGCTCCATATCTTCCGTAGCTATCATTTAAAAAGGTTGTTCAAAAAGTCCGCTTTTGATTACGAAAAATGCCTAGTGGCATCATCAGCGTCGAATATGGCATTCAGCCGAAATGTCCGTTGCTCACGTAGTTTTCCTACGCTCCGCTACTCCATTTCTAGCTTCATCCCATCTTCTCGGTACTGAAAACCGTTCTTTTTGAACACGTACTTAAACAGACTTGTTTCTTATTATATCAAAAAAACGTCCGTACTTCATGAACCTGCCCGAATATTCCAGAGTTTGCGAATATCGCGGCTCTCATCCCATGTTCTTCCCAGTTTTAATTGAAGTATCAACGGAGACGCATACCGTTCATAACGTGCATATCCATCCAACCTCTTCAGATCATCTACGAGAGCTGGAATGTGTTCCTTGATCACTTCCCGCTTTCCTTCATAAAAAGCGGCATGAACCTCAGCTTTTGCCAACGGACGCTGCCGTAATTGAGTATACTCGCTCGCGATCAGACCTGCCAAGGCCACAACACCTTTCGCAACAAGGGGTGACACAAGAAAGCTGGGTAACGTACGATACTCAAACCCACCATAGGATTTCAGACGAAAATCACCAAGTGCTCCATAACGGGGCCGTCTTCCTGATCCACGGGGGTCTTGAAGAAATGCCAGTGGCAATGCCAGATAATTGTCCAGTGCACGAAGCAGTTCCCCGGTAAGATTCACCCCGCTAAAATGAATATGACCACCCAAAGGTAACCCCCGTTGTGGCATCCCTCCTGCCTGCCAGATGAGCGAGTGATCACTGATGCTGCGGGAAGCTGCTGCGAACGCCCTCATCAGATGGGCCAGCAGTTCTCGTGGTTCGGAGCTGGGAGCCGGTCTCAGTTCGGCAACCGGATATATGCGCCGTCCACCAATCGTCACGGAATCACAGCCTGCCATTCCGGTACGTTCAAGAAATTTGGAGGCGGGTACGATTTTAGATTCTGGCATCTGAACCAGAAGGAACTCGGGGTCCATGCCGAGTATTGGAATGGGTCTGTGACTCACTTCCTCATCCAGCAGCTCCTGATGCTGCTTCCAGCTTTCCCTATAGGTAGCAGCAAGGTTGGTCACCCCTTTCCAGGGACACGGGTCGATCGAAATCACTGCACATCCGCCATTCTCTGAAGATTCCATTCGAACAGCTCCATGATCCAGTCCTAGCGTATACAGCGTTTTGATCGCAAGTCGTTCTATGCGCTTGAACAAGGTTGAACTCGCTTCACGCTCCAACAGAGTTTCCTGTGCTCCTCCCATACCACTAGTATCCTTGCGCTTGATCCGGATTGCCTGCAGACAACTTATCTCTACGTCATAACGTACACGCAAGCCTGGTTCACGTTTGCGCCGATCGTGCAGTGACAGTACTTCAATGCCTGCCTGTTTCAACCGTTCTGCACGTTCTCCAGAAGTCATCCTTTCATATCGGCGCAGCGCTTCCTCCGCTTGTTCCATCACATTCATCACGTCCCCCCTCCCGGATCATGCAACTAAAATAAAAATAACCCCGCAATGCGGAGCCTTCCCGTGAAAGGTATTCCAGGCACATTGCGAGGCTCGTTACCACCCATTTTTCAATATTTAAGAAGAAAGAGGGCTTACGCCCTCTTCACCGCGCCTTCTGGCGCATATGATACCTTAGGTTATCAAATACAGGCGTCAAACTCACAGCTCATCGTCGAGCAGATCCGGATCGAGATCGTCATAATCTCCATCGGCACTGCCAAAGTCATAGTCCTTGTCTTCGTAGTCACCGCAACCATCTGTGCAGACCTTCACACAAACTTTGGTTTCGGCAACGAGTTCCACAGCGAATTCCCGTTCTACCCGGATAATTACACTGCTTCCACCTGCTGATACTGTGGCTTCCACACAGCTAGGTTCCTGCGTTGCATCCGCAGATACCTCCACTGTGGAAGTCCGGTGTTTCGGGTCCAGATAGGACAAAGGCACATGTTCTACATACGAGACCGTTTCTTTGGCTACATCCGTCTGAGAATTCTTGTCGTAGGAATACCAAATGTTGATATCGTAAGTACCAATAACTTCAATTCCGTCACCCGCTGATACGGCTTCATATTGGTGGTTGATAATCCAAGCCCCCAAAATACTTGTCGGACCATTTGGCGGAGTCACGGTATGTGTTACGGTAGAGAACTTACGACCTTTGCCGCAGATCGCCTTCGTGATAATCTCTCTACATTGATGTTTATGACTCAATGACATCTTTAAACCTCCTCCATACAATCATTCACTACAAGTGTATGCAGGGCATTCGTCTAGGGTGACAACTATTTTCTATTATTCGTTTGTAGATTGGGACCGGTCCGAGATTGGGGACGGCGCTTTGTCCTTCTTCGCGACTTTCAGATACAGCGCGAGTTCACGGCACAGCTGGAGAATTGCAGAACGAATCTCGAATTCTTCCCTTGTATCCGGCAGCTCCATACGTTTGAATTCTTCTTGCACATCCGCAAGAAGTTTTTCAGTTCGTCCGGTGTAGGATTCAGTAAGTACATCCTGACTAAGCTGATCGAACAGCTCCGATACCATTTCCGCATGAGGCATCTTCTGATAGATCTGGGACACCAGATGCATCATGTGCTGAATAGAGTCCAACTGCGTTTTGCGCATATAGAAGTAGACACTCCATTCCTCATTCGGATGAATCACCTGATTCTCCAGAGAACGCTTGGCCGCATCGATACCGCCAAGGATCGCTTGATCTGCTTCAATCAGCTCTCTCCCCGCCCATGCTTCATTGGGATTACGCAGCGTGGCAGCAAATTCCTTGAAAATTTTCGAGAAAAGTTCATCAATTCGTTTGCGAATGCGCAGCATCTGTGGATCTGCTGCCGGCATATAGGCCAGGTTAACCGCCATTGCGGAACCAAGACCAATTAACAGCAAAGCAATTTGTACGAGGATGACATGCATGTCCATCTCCCCGCCGCCGAACACCCGAAACACCACAACTGAACCTGTAACAATACCTTCTTTGAAGCCTACCCGGACAATAGCCGGGAATGCGATCAATATGTATACCGCCAGCACCCAATAATGGAAGCCTAGAAAGTGAAAAAGTACACTTGCAAATAAAAGTCCAACTACGGAAGCAAAGAACCGCGCCGATATGGTGCGAATACTTCGTTTTCTCGTTACATCCACGCCAAGAATGGCAAGCAATCCCGCTGATGTTGGCCCCGGCAAGCGACACCAGTCTGCAATCAATACGGCCATTAATGCGGCGATTGCAGTTTTAATTACTCTAAAACCCATTTAACATTCCATCTCCTCTAAGCTGCAAAAAAATTCTTAGCCAGCTCGTCGCCTCTTTCATTATCAGGACTAGTATGTCTCATCCAAAAGTAAACTAGACGACATCAACCGACATGCGCATGCATGCCGGTCACAGCAACACGCCCCGAATGAGGGACGCTGGCAAGTTAGATCGTTGCGACAGAACCTCAAGGCCCTCTTCTCCAATCATCGCATTCATTCCGGATCTGCGCGGCATAATCATACTAAATATGGTACTTGATTTTACGGTATCGGGCAACGTGACACCCATTGTGAAATTGTATAAATATCATCCCCGGTCACATTACGAGTAAAACACTCCGAATCACCTGCGGCCAGCCAGCATTTTGCGTTCTGCATAGACAACAAGTTGGTACATGGCTGTTGCAACTGCCGCAATAATTAACAGACTTGATAATACAAGCGTGAAGTTGAATACCTGGAATCCGTAGATAATCAGATAACCGAGCCCTTGTTTGGCGACCAGAAACTCACCTACAATTACACCAACCCAAGCCATGCCAACGTTCACTTTCAAGGTCGATACAATCGCCGGAAAAGAAGCAGGTAATACAACTTTCGTAAAAATCTCGGAACGGTCTCCACCAAACGTACGAATAACTTTAATATAATTGGGATCCACTTCATTGAAGCTGTTATACACGACCAATGTCGTGATAATGACCGTGATGGACAATGTGGTCATAACAATCGCTGTAAAACCCGCGCCGAACATCACAATAAAGATTGGGCCAAGTGCTACCTTTGGCATACTGTTGAACACAACCATATAGGGGTCCAACACTTTGGACAAAAAAGGAGACCACCAAATTAAAACCGCAAGCAAGGTTCCCACCAGTGTTCCCAGTAAAAAACCAACTGCCGTTTCCCCTACGGTTACCCCAACATGTGCCCACAACTCGCCACTAGCGATGTCCTTGCCAATCTGGGCAAAAACCTTACTCGGATAACTGAATAATAGTACATCAATCCAACGGAGTCTGCCTGCCACTTCCCATAGCAAAAACATACATACTAACATAGATAACTGTACGGCAAGCACTTGATGTCGCCATCTGGCCACCTGCTGAATATGATTCCGATGCAGCTGCCCCATCCATTCGTCACGCTTTTCCTGCTTCGGATTCATTGGATTCACGCGTCTTCCTCACCTCCCCCGGGCTGATCCAGTTCACTCCATAACGCCTGAAACAACGCATTGAATCCTTCTTGCTCCCTGGCATGAAACGGCTGAGCCTTCCGAATTCCATCGGGGATAATAAACTCACGACGGATACGGCCGGGATTACGATCAAGCACAATGACGCGGTCACTAACCGCAATGGCTTCAGACAAATCATGGGTGACGAGAACAGATGTTTTGCCAAACTGTTTTAACGTGTCCGAGACCAGATCCTCCAATTGCAGCTTGGTTTGATAATCAAGTGCGGAGAATGGTTCATCCAACAATAAAATCCCTGGGTCGGTTGCGAGCGTGCGCACCAGGGCTACTCGCTGTCTCATGCCTCCTGAAAGCTCTGAAGGGTACTGATTCTCCGTTCCGGCCAACCCCATACTTACCAGCAGTTCCCGTACACGCTCACGGCTCCGTTCATCCATTCTGCCTGTCAGTTCAAGACCAATCAATGCATTATCCAGAATAGTCCGCCATGGAAACAGATAGTCCTGTTGAAGCATATAACCAATCTGTGCTGAAGGGCCGCCAACGAGTTTGCCTTTAACCTTAACCTCTCCTCGGGTGGGTGTGAGCAGCCCGGCGATGATCGACAACAATGTCGTTTTACCGCATCCACTCGGTCCAACCAGACTGACGAACTCTCCTTTTTGGATCTCCAGACTCAAGTCCTCAATCACCAAGGAAGCTTCCCGCTCGCTGACGTATACTTGAGAGATCCCCTCCAGTCGGATCACACTTTCGGATTCAGGCATTCTGCTCACTTCCTTTCCTGAATACCCCATTACTTTGATTTCGTAGCTTCTTCCGCATAGGCATTATCCACAATAGCATTCAAATCCACGCGTTCTTTCAACTCTCCGGCGGAACTCATGACATCAAGCAGATTGTTCCACTCTTCCTCATCAATGATCGGATCCGTTGCATAGCTGCCCTGTTCCTTATAACGGTTCACACTGCTTACCAAAATGGTTGGATCGATGTCTTTGAAAAAAGGAGAAATGACTTCAGCAATCTCTTCAGCCGTATGGGAATCCACCCATGCCTGCGCTTTGTGTAGACCATTCGTAAACTTCTGTACGATATCCTTATTGTCGTTAAGATAACTCTGTTTCGTCATGAAGCCGGTGTAAGGCAGAAGACCACTTTCTGTTCCAAAAGATGCAACAACCTTGCCCCGACCTTCTTGTTCAAAGATCGATGCCTGGGGTTCAAACAGTTGAACATAATCTCCCGTGCCTGAGGCAAAAGCAGACGCAATGTTGGCAAAATCCACATTTTGAATCAGCTCCAGATCACTTTGCGGATCAATGCCATGTTTGTTCAGTGCGAACTCCCCTGCCATTTGCGGCATGCCGCCTTTGCGTTGACCGAGAAATGTGGAATCCCTCAGTTGCTCCCAATCGAAGCTATCTTCTGTGTTACGAGCGAACAGAAATGTACCATCCGTCTGGGTGAGCTGGGCAAAATTAATGACCGGATCTTCCGCCCCCTGCTGATAGACGTATATGGACGTCTCTGCTCCTACCAGTGCGATATCCACCGAACCTGCGAGTAATGCCGCCATCGTTTTGTCACCACCAGCAGTCGTTTGGATATCCACCTCAAGTCCCTGCTCCTCAAAAAAACCTTGAGCCACAGCCACATATTCCGGTGCGTAAAATACCGAACGAGTCACTTCGCCAATCGTAATCTTGGCTTCATTCTCTTCCTTATTACAGCTGGTGAGCGCCACAATGATAATCAGCAGAATAACGATGCCCCGGACGAACCATGGCGTGTATTTCATGTTGTTTCCCTCCTTCACTGGTTTCAGCAGTTTCTCTCTATTATGGATATGCCGATGCCCAACAAAAGGTTAAGAACTTAAATGCAAAAAAGAGCCGGGCAATAATGCCCGACTCTTCAGCTCTTCGAAATGTTATTCAATATGGTATATATGGGATACCTACAGCTTGTAAATCTCGGCGTATTTGGCTTCCAGATAATCGGCCAGATAATCCGGGTTCAATTCTTCACCCGTTACGGCAACAATCAATTCGGAAGGTGTGCGACTTCTACCATACTGGTAGATCTTGTCTGTAAGCCATTCCTTAATTGGAATCAGATTACCTTCGGCAATGAAGGTATCAAATTCCGGCATTTCCTTGCGCAATGTATGTAGAATTTGAGCTGCATACATATTACCCAGAGAATACGAAGCAAAGTAACCAAAGTCACCACCAGACCAGTGAACATCCTGAAGAACGCCGTCTCCATCATTCGTTGGCATAATACCGAGGTATTCCTTGTATTTTGCATTCCAGGTCTCCGGCAGGTCTTTCACTTCCAGACCATCGTTGAATAACATTTTCTCAATCTCATATCGGATAATAATATGCAGGTTATAGGTCAGTTCATCCGCTTCAATCCGAATGAGTGAACTCTCCACCCGGTTGATTGCACGATAGAAATCTTCCAGTTCAACCTCGCTCAGTTGCGGGAAATGCTGCTGCAAATCTTTGTAATAACGTGTCCAGAATGGCAGGCTGCGACCAATCATGTTTTCCCAAAGACGGGACTGGGACTCATGAATCCCCATGGACGTTCCTTCGGCAAGTAGGGTACCCGCCAGACTGTCATCAATATTTTGCTCGTACAGGGCATGTCCGCCCTCATGCAGTGAACTGAAGACTGCGCTTGCTACATCATCTTGCAGATAATGTGTTGTGATCCGCACATCACCCGGGTTAAGACCCGTTGCAAAAGGATGAACACTCTCGTCCAATCGTCCAGCTTCAAAGTCATAGCCCATTTGTTCCAGGATGAACAGACTGAATTTTTCCTGCTGTTTGGTGTCAAACAACTGATTCAGGAACGCTGTATTGGGCTTGTTTTCTGAAGCATTAATCTTCTCTTGTAGAGGCACCAAACGTGCTTTGAGGCGGGCGAACACAGCATCCACTTTCTCAACCGTCAGATCCGGTTCATACATATCAAGCAGCGTATCATAACGTGTATCCTTCACACCCCAATAATCAATAAACTCCTGTTTGAGCTTAACGATATCTGTCAGATATGGGGAGAACCCTGCAAAATCACTGTTATGCTTGGCATCTTCCCATGCAGTTTCGGACTTGGCCGTGAGCACGGTATAGGCTTGTACTTTCTCAGGTGGTACAGACTGACTGCGATCATATTCTTTCTTGCAATCTTCAACCAGACGACGATCTATATCTTCGAGCTGTTCCAATACTGCTGGAGTCGTTAATGCATCCAGGTAAGTCTTCATGTCAGCCGAGGTTTGCAGCTTGAATGCTTCGGTGGACAACATACCCAGCGTCTCCGAACGAGTCGGAACGCCTTTTTTCGGCGCACCTGTGCGCAGATCCCAGTGAAGCAAACCAATGGCTTCATGATAGCTCTTAATTTTACGAGCCAGATTACGGAAGGATTCCAAATGTTCCTGTGTTTGTTTATCCATTGTTATCGTTCACCTCTTCAAAAAAAATGTTATACCCTATTGATGATACTTTTTGCATTGCGTATAATCAACTTTTAACAGATGAAAATTGCATTGTTCTCCTTAAGATACGTGTTCAAAAAGTCTGATTTTCATTACCGAGAAGATAGAAATGGCGTTCAACTTCGATGCTGATGATGCCCTCAGGCATGATTCGTAATCAAAAGTGGACTTTTTGAACAACCTCTAAAGGGTTGGAGTAATGCCATCTGCTGACCGTGAAATACTATTAAAGCAAAGGCGCGTAGGACAAGCTGCATCATATGCAAGTGGCCGTGCTCGTCGTATTGGATAACAGGAGGCAATGGACATGAACAACATTCAAGAGATTTTGACTTACAACAAATCATTTGTCGAGACCAAAGAATACGAAAAGTATACGGCTGGCAAGTTTCCAACCAAAAAGATGGTTATCATCACTTGTATGGATACACGTCTGGTGGAATTGCTGCCCAAGGCTATGAACTTGAAAAACGGCGATGTGAAAATCATCAAAAACGCAGGCGCAATTATCTCTCAGCCTTTCGGGAGTGTAATGCGTAGTGTACTTGTCGCCATCTATGAATTGGGTGCAGATGAAGTCCTGGTAGTGGGACATACGGAATGTGGTATGGCTTCCCTTCACGCTGAGACCATGATTGGACATATGGTAGAGCGTGGTGTATCGGAAGAAGTCATGACTACTCTGGAGAATTCGGGCATCCGTTTACAAAAATGGTTGCGTGGGTTTGACAGCGTTGAAGAAGGGGTAAAACATACTGTGGAAGTGATCAAAAAGCATCCATTACTTCCTCCCAATGTACCCGTCCACGGCATGGTTATCGATTCTGCCACAGGTGAGCTTGATCTTGTCGCTGAGGGGTATGGACAACAGGCATCTCTCTAAATGGTTTGGAGTGCGGACCTTATGGTTCGCACTTTTTTTGTCTAAATTAAGGCAGTTGTTCTGTCAGGTTGTCAAACCATACAGTTTCAGTGTACACTTTTTATGAAAGCGGTCAAAGAAAGTAAAAACGATTGTTCTCTCTGACCTAGCCCTAATATTAAGGAGACATGTGCATGAACATACTTTCCTACGGATTGCTCGGGCTGCTCACCCGCGAGGAGTCATCGGGCTATGATCTGATGCTGAAAATCCAGCCACATTGGCAGGCGAAACACAGCCAGATCTACCCACTCCTGTCCAAGATGGAAAACGATGAGTTATTGGCCTCCCGCTGGGTACAACAGTCTGACAAACCGGACAAGAAAATGTACGCAGTTACGGAAAAAGGCATTGAAAAGCTCTTGGAATGGATGATTACTCCTGTTACCGCACCTGTTACACGCGATGAATTTAATTTGCGTATTTTGTGTGTTGGCATAGCGGAAGACGGAAGCATGAGACGCATTCTTAACGAGCGTAAAAGCTGGTTTATGGAACGCATACGTTATTTCGAGGATCTGAAGTCACGTATACCTCAGGATAATCTTCGTGTAGGCAACCGAGACTTTGGAAGCTACATCCTGGTACAAAAAGGGTTGATGCACGCACAAACAGGCCTGGAATGGTGTCATTGGGTTACCCAATTGCTTGATGGCCAAGCTGCAATTCAAGACCCAAGTCCAAGCGTTTCAGAAATTTAATAAAATTTGAAACGTTGCTGCAAGTTGACCGTATTACATGAGTAAGGTCCATTTTTGGGCGATTCAAACAAATTAATCGGGGGGTTACGATCTTTACAATGAAGAAAAAATTCGGAGTTAAACATCTAATGATGGTATTTATGGCCTTTACATTATTGTTCGCAACAGTGGGAGTAGCGAATCCGGATTCTGCAGATGCAAGACGCGGTGGCGGATTCAAATCCGGTACAAAAAGTTATAGCAATACACCTAAGAAATCCGACAGCAATGTAAGCAAATCGAATACGAATAACAATTCCAGCAATGGAGCAGCTACAACGAACCGTGGCGGATTCTTCGGCGGTGGCGGCGGATTCATGAAAGGCATGATGCTTGGTGGTCTTGCTGGTATGATGTTTGGCGGATTGTTCGGTGGCATGGGCGCTCTGGGTAACATCCTTGGATTGCTCGTGAACGTTGCAGCAATTATGTTGATTGTTATGCTGGCTATGGCACTCTTCAGAGCCATCTCCAATCGTCGCAAACCTGCAGCGGATGGTCGTTATGACCGTCGCAATGATCGTGATGATGACCATA
This sequence comes from Paenibacillus sp. AGC31, assembly GCF_057334655.1. NCBI lineage: Bacteria > Bacillati > Bacillota > Bacilli > Caryophanales > Paenibacillaceae > Paenibacillus > Paenibacillus sp. AGC31. Next base: position 18,670 of record NZ_JBHFJH010000040.1, on the reverse strand, counting down.
ACAGAAATGGACGGTACTAATCTCTATGGTTCTGAGCATGGATGAAATTGTGAATGCAATCTGTATTCATATGGCAGAACGTAAAGGTGTACGTCCAACCGATGTGAATGTAGAACTGAGTTGGGAAGAAGATACAGGTTATTCCGCTGAAGTTTGGATTCAAGGCCGTAGTCAATATCTGGTGGAGTCCAATATGATTGAAGCGATTCTTCGTTACCTGCACAGTGAATACAACATCCGGGCGTACCGTGAGAATGTACGACTTGATCTGGATGAAGAAATCACAGCGATCGTTAATCAATAAGATAGGTCACTCACTGGCCTGATATACGAAAGGCCGCCTCCCCTCTGTCGCCTGACAGAGATGGAAGGCGGTCTTTTTGTTTCTGTATTTGTAGCTCTATTTGTGCGTCTATTGTAGTCTCTATACGTCTCTGTGTTACGTTCTAATTCTTGGAAACTACGATTGAAGTTTAACCAGGCTGTAGTTCTTCTTACCTTTACGGATAATGATGAATTTACCGCCAATGGCATGCTCTGCCGACACTGTGAATTCAAGCTCCGTGATTTTCTCACCGTTCATGGAGATCGCGCCTTTAGTGACATCCTCACGCGCCTGGCGTTTGGATGGCTCCAACCCCAGATCTACGAGCCAGTCGACGATATTTTTCGCTTCCCCGTCCGTTTCGAATGTTGGCATTTCCTTGAAACCCTGCTCGATTTCATCTGCTGTCAGGGAACGGATATCACCACTGAACAGCGCCGCTGTAATACGCTTAGCCTGTTCGAGCATTTCTTCGCCGTGAACGAATTTTGTCATTTCTTCCGCGAGTGCTTTCTGTGCTTCACGTCTGTGCGGCTCTGTCTCTACCTTTTCAGCCAAAGCTTCGATTTGTTCTTTGCTGAGGAAAGTAAAGTATTTCAAGTATTTAATGACATCACGGTCATCTGTATTCGCCCAGAACTGGTAGAACTCAAATGGTGTTGTTTTGTTCGGGTCAAGCCAGATTGCGCCGCCAGCTGTTTTACCAAATTTGGTACCGTCGGATTTGAGCATGAGTGGAATGGTCAGACCGTACGCCTTCGCTTCAGATCCTTCTTTTTTACGAATCAGATCAAGACCACTTGTGATGTTACCCCATTGATCCGAACCACCGATTTGAAGCTGTACATCTTCGTTCTGGAACAGGTGCAGGTAGTCGAGTGATTGAAGGATCTGGTAGGAAAACTCGGTGAACGAGATTCCGCCTTCCAATCTGCTCGCAACCACATCCTTAGCCAACATTGTGTTAAGGTTAAAGTTTTTGCCGTAGTCACGCAAGAATTCAATCACATTGATTTTGTGTGTCCAATCGTAGTTGTTCACCATGCGAACCTGATTATCACCGTCTGTTACGAACAACTTCTTCATCTGCGCTGTCAGTGCATCCACATTCTCCTGCACTTGCTCCATCGTTTGCAAAGAACGCTCAGCCTGCCGACCACTTGGATCACCAATCGTTCCTGTAGCTCCACCAATCAGAATGACTGGACGGTGTCCTGCCAGTTGAAAACGTTTCAGCATCATGAATGGAATGAGATGTCCGATATGCATGCTGTCCCCCGTAGGGTCAACGCCGCAGTACAATGAGATTGATTTGGTTTCGGTCAACTCACGCAGTCCCTCTGCATCTGTCTGCTGGTTAATGGCGTCACGCCACTGTAGTTCATCAATAATATTCATGTGTATAACCCCTTTTCTATCCTCAAGATTCAGTCATGATCTACGTTAAAATACGAAATTACACGCTGGAACGGCTTTTTTGGACACAAAAAAATCGCCTCCTTGTCTTCATTAGACACAGGGACGATTATCATAACCGTGGTACCACCCAAATTGCATGGACAACACGTGAGCTTAACACGTTATCCATACCACTTTTGGCAATATATCGTTTGCCCATCCGCTTGGCATTACCCAAGTACTCCAGAGTGTAATTCGCAGCCCTTGTATGTATCAGGTTCCATCAACCCCTGACTTTCTGTAACAGGGACAAAGCCGCTACTGCGCTCTATCAACGTGATTCATGTATTCAATTTATAGCAAGTATAGCCGAACGTTTCAGTCATTGCAAGACCAAGTATACAATCTTTGAACTGAACCACGGATGCACAGTTGAAACCAGATTATATAATCATCATGTTCAATTTTCCGTGATAATAACCATACGCTTTCTCCGCGACCTGATCCTCATTGTTCCAAAACTGCAGATCTAACGCATCTAACTGCTGCTCTTGTTCCTTTGTCAGGAATTTAGGTATATCCCATAGTTCAGTAAGCCTTTCATCCTCTTTCAAGTGCTCAATGCAGCCATATGCTGACGTTATAATCTCCACGACTTGAGTCGCATCAATGATATGTAATGCCCGCAACGCGTAACGGTATACCTCTTCCCCCCAGTTGCAGAAAAACTGTATAAAACCGCCATTAAAGACATCCGCCTCTAACAGCCATAAAGCAGCAATGTCCTGCTCGTTCGAAGTCAACGAAGCCCAGCCCTGTTCAAATTCATTCTTTTTTTCGACAAATAACACAGCAAAGTCATACCATACATCATTAATATCTTGCTCGCTCATGTAACACACCTCACTTTTCTTTATGCATGCTCTCCAACTCCTGACGTTTACCCGCCTGATGCCAATGTGAATACGGATCACCGATCTGCTGGAAGGCTTCCTGAACACCCCTGTTCAGGTCCTTCATCACTTCATTTGTATAGTTCAAATGCGTCTCTTTATTATCCACGCCATTTCGTTCCAACAATCCTACATGCGTCGCGGTGAAAATAATATCCTCCAGCACCCAATAGATGACTTCATCCGGCTGTTTCACCCGTTTCTCCAATGAAACGAGACCACGTTCGTATATTCGAACGATATACGCATCTTCTTCAGCCTCTACATAAGGCACCCCATCCCACTTAAAGCTCTCAAACAAGCGGTTAACATAGTTCTGCATCTGTTCCCTAGGGAAAGATGTACGCTCTAAAAGCTGTAAAAGGATGTCTGCCAATTGTTGTTTGCTTAACATGTTGGACATGAATGCACCTGCCTCTATAAAGTAACGTCGATGACAGAATGAAAAAATGAAAAAGCTGCCCAAGGCAGCCTCTTCATTCCATACTGTTCAATCAGGTCCCACAAAAAGTCTGATACGAAGTATTGCATTGTGCAGGTAGTTCGGCATATTCAGCCTGCTCAGGTGAGTGCGCAAACGGATCTGAAAGAACTGCCAAAAGCTTCTGCATCACGCTAAGATCTCCGTGGTTCTCCGCTTGCTCAAGGGCTTCCTCAACCCGATGATTGCGGGGAATGACGGCTGGATTGTTCGTTCTCATCAACTCCCGAGAGACTTCCTTCGCCCCTTGCTGTCTGTCCAATCTTGCTTGCCACCGCTCATTCCATTCAGCAAATTCTGCCGTGCCAAACAAAGCTGTCCCTTCCAACCTATCAAAGGTCAATGCCAGGAACGTATTGGTGTAATCTGCACTATGCTTTTCCATGAGTTCAAGAAGCTCCTTGATCAACGCTTCATCTTCGGCCTCTTCATCGGACAAGCCCAGTTTGGCACGCATTCCCTTGAGCCAATGATGATGGTACAATTCAGAAAATTGTGCGATAGCATCCTGAGCGAGTTGCACGGCCTGTTCTTCATCTTCATGCAGCAACGGCAGAAGCGTCTCGGCAAAACGAGCCAAATTCCACCCCGCAATATACGGTTGATTACCATAAGCATAGCGACCTTGCCTGTCAATGGAGCTAAATACGGTTGAAGGATTGTAAGCATCCATAAAGGCGCACGGACCATAATCGATGGTCTCACCACTGATCGCCATGTTATCCGTGTTCATCACGCCATGAATGAAACCAACACGCTGCCATTGGGCAATGAGTGCCGCCTGCCGTTTAATTACTTCCTGAAGGAGCAAAAGATAGCGATTCTCAGCTTGGGCAACATCAGGAAAATGTCGATGCAACGTATAATCAGCCAACGCCCGAAGATCGTCGATAGATCCCCATCTGGCTGCATACTGGAAGGTTGCTACCCGGATATGACTGGAAGCCACCCGGGTTAAAATGGCACCCGGCCGCTCTGTTTCACGGATAATGTTTTCTCCTGTTGATACCACCGCCAGACTGCGTGTCGTTGGAATACCCAGTGCATACATCGCTTCACTAATAATATACTCACGCAACATGGGCCCTACAGCAGCACGTCCATCTCCCCCACGGGAGTAGGGTGTTCTTCCTGATCCTTTGAGCTGGATATCCACTCGCTCGCCCTGTGGCGTAATCTGTTCACCCAGCAGCAAAGCACGTCCATCTCCAAGCATGTTAAAATTGCCAAATTGATGTCCTGCATAGGCCTGAGCCAAAGGCTCGGCTCCTTCCGGAATCGAATTACCTGCAAAAATTTGCGCTCCTTCATCACTGTCAAGAGACTCCACATCCAGTCCTAGGCTGGATGCAAGCAGTCGATTGAAAATGATCAGCTTTGGTGATTCAACAGGCACTGCGCCCTGACTTGTAAAAAAGGGTTGCGGTAACTTCGCATAACTATTCTCCAAGTTCCACCCTTTGTTCAATGTTTCTTGTTGCATGGTGATCACAACTCCTTTTCTGTACCCCAGGGATATCCCTTGGTTATATTGTAGCCTTGTGAACCAATGCTCATTTATGTAGTCGCATGGAAATTCAATGTAAGATGTTGTTGACTTAAACGAACATCTAAAATGTTCTTGATGAAACTTTAGCATATTTGCATGCCTTTTGCATTCCTCATGAATCGTAAGCACAAAAAAAATCCAAGAGATTTCTTTGCCAAGTGGAATCAGTGTCTTTCACTCCACTTCCCAGAAAACCCTCTTGGATCTATTCCTCTTACTACCAGATGACACATCTGTTATTACAAAGATTACGTGTGTGCTTCTTGAGCCTGTACAGGCTGTACTGGCAAGCTCTCTTTTTTCAAAGCAAGGTTAAAGAAGACATTAAGCAGGATCGCTGACAGGCTTCCCGTGATAATACCATCGCTAACAATAATCCGAATACTTTGAGGAAGCTGGGCAAACAGGTCGGGTACAGCAGTAACGCCGAGCCCAAGTGAAACGGAGCAAGCCACGATCAATAGATTGGATTGTTTGCCAAAGTCGACGTTTTGTAGCATTTTGATCCCGGATGAGACGACCATTCCAAACAGGACAACAGTCGCTCCTCCGAGGACAGCACTTGGAATAATGGTTGCAAAAGCAGCTACCTTCGGAATGAGTCCCAGAAAGATTAGAATACCTCCGGCTGCAACCACCACATTGGTCGTTTTCACCTTGGAGAGCTGAACCAAACCGACATTCTGAGCAAATGTATTGTATGGAAAGGCATTGAATATGCCACCTAGAACAAACGCGAGACCTTCTGCGCGATATCCCCGTGCCAGATCTTTTTCGTTGATTGGTTGATCACAGATTTTGCTCAAAGCCATAAATACACCTGTTGATTCGATGATAACCACCGTACCTACAATAATCATTGTAATGATTGGGCCGATTTCGAAGGTAGGCCATCCAAAGTAAAAGGGTTGAGGCAAATGGAACCAGGAGGCTTCCTGTACAGAGGCAAAATTCACTTTTCCCATGATAGCTGCGATGAGGGTTCCCACAATAATACCAAGGAGAACAGCCAGGGATTTAACAAAACCACGAGCATATCGATTCAGGATTAGAATGAACAGTAATACACCAAATGAAAGCGCCAAATTGTCCAAACTTCCGAAATTCTCGCTGTTTGCTCCACCCGCCATGTTTTTAATGCCGGTTGGGATTAGCGCAAGACCGATAATGGTTACCACTGTACCGATCACAACTGGCGGAAACAATTTGACGATTTTGCTAAAAAATACGGCAAAGATGACGATAAATAACCCGGCTGCGATGATAGACCCATAAATGGCGGGAATTCCGTACTGCGATCCAATCGCAATCATCGGTGTCACCGCTACAAAAGAACTTCCGAGCACCGCTGGTAAACCAATACCCAAGTACTTCCCTTTTCGAGCCTGAAGCCATGTTGCAATCCCACACGTTAACAGATCAATGGATACCAGATACGCCAACTGCTCTGCAGTCAGATTTAATGCTCTGCCCACAAGCAAAGGCACCAGAATTGCTCCCGCATACATCGCGAGTACGTGCTGAATACCCAGTGAAAAAACTCTCATCTTTTTGGTTTCTTTCATTCCCAAGTTGCCCCCCTGAAATTAGAATCAACAGAACCGCTGCAAAATCATGTTATGTTGATTCACATTATATAAACTATTCAGGGAAGTTCCATGATTCATAACATAGAATTGTGATAAGAGATAAAGAACCCAACTAAAATTGGGCGTGTTATACAAAAGGTCTCTCAAACCGTTTATTTCGCGTTATATTAGTTGACACAGAGAAACGAAAATACTCTTTACACTCAGAAAAAAAGAAACATCAACTTTGGATTTAACCTCAGTGATTCATGCAAATTCATTTAAATGCATAATGTCTGAACATCACTTCTTTCATATTCTCAGCTTGTCGAGTTAAGAGGTTTGATGTTAAAACGTTGCTCCATTACCTCTCCGTTCTGGTGAACCCTCTCCGTAAAAAACACTTCTTCTCTGTTCATCAGAACAACGGATGAAGCTCTGGTCCCATAGTCGAATTTCTCACTTCTAACAAAGATGGGAGAAAGCAAACGTTCCCATTCCAATGGAACACCTGTATGGGGTAAAAGCTCATCCACTGAAGGGTCTGCCATTTGCAGCAAACCTAATATTTGTTCTGTCAGGGTTGCTTCGTCCTCCCCTTGGATGATTTTCTCCAGTCCTTCTTTCCCACGTTTCACCTTGGGCCAATCTGTATTAATCAAGTGATTACTAATCCCGTATATTCCAGGTTTCAACTTCATCACAACATTACCCACATTAGAATAATAATAGAGGTCGTCAGGATCACCCACTAACAAATTGTAGCCAGGATAATCATTGCGACTTCTCTCCGCGTGTTGTATATATTGCTCAGGTGTGGACGTTCCCTTTAAAAAATCAGCAACCAGATCTCCTCTTGAGCCCTTGGCATGTATATCTTCATTTGGATCACGATAATTCGTAACAGCAGCCAGACGCCCACCTTTGGTTACGCCCATCCAGGTTCCCATTTTCGACAAATCCCGGCCAGCCAATATATGAGGATGGTCTTCCCAATAGTGTGCTTGAGCCGTAGGTCTGTGATAGAATTCATCCCTATTTGACCCCAATATAAACGGATACTTTGGATGAATGTTATAAGCAAATAAAATTAAACACATGGGAATCTTCAACTCCTATATTCGTTAACCTCTAATTTCGCGCCTTTATATCGCATAATCAACTACAATGACATCTTCCACCCAACCATCGAGGGAAGCTACAAATGCCTGATGAGCAGGATGTGGACCATAGGCGCGCAATGCCCCCTGATCTTCAAATGTCACTCTCAATCCAATGGTATAACCTTGAATACGGTCCGTTTCTTCCGTTGCATTAATTCCTGCGGTCAGCCCGACAATCCCCGGTATTTGTTCCTGTAACGCGAGTAATTGATCCACCCATTCCTGCTGTTTGGCTAACGTGGTTTTATTGTTAAATTTAAAAACAACCAAATGTTCAAACATCTTGTTATTCCTCCCATGTCCATTCGAATAGTAAGGCAATTTCGTTAAATGAAGTTTAATTCAACAATTCCAATCCGCCCATCATATAGGGTACCACTCTGTTGGCTAATTCAGCCGGGGATTCCTGCCCGCCTTCAATATTCCATCGATATGTCATCCCATAGATCGACCAGCTTAGCATGGTTGCCGTAATTTTCAGTGTTTTGGGATCTACATCTCCCGCTACTTTGCTCATTAATTCAAGAAGGAATTGCTCCAGCTGTGTCTTGATGTTTTCTTCAATAATTGGCGCAACTGTCTCATATTTTTTGATGCAACCATTACTTGAGACGTGATAATCACATAATGAAAATATAAGCTGCTGTATGGTTTCGGCTGATAACCGGGCATCCGGTTCCACCCTTTTCGTTACATATTCCATAAAAGCATCCGATAACAAGGCTTCAAGCAATGCATATTTATCCTGAAAATGGGCGTAGAATGTAGCCCTGTTAATTGTGGCTTGTTCCGTAATGTTTTGAATCGTAATGCTGTTGAAATTTTTAAGATTCAATTGGTTTAAAAACGCATCAAGAATTAATTGACGCGTGCGGATTACACGCGGATCATTCGAGTTTGGAGACAATACACCAGACATGCCCCAATCCTCCTTTGTACACAAAATATTTGGTTAGACTCCTTCATTATAGATAAGTGTTATTTGTTCAACAAGTGAAAGTAAGTGCAAAGACACCATACAATAATCCATGTCTTTCGCTTAAGCAACAAAATGCTCCGATTGTTGGTTGAGCATGCCTATAGACCTTGTTAAGATTGCACTCGTACCCGCTTGAAGGTGCAACATAATGGAGGTGCTTAGTTTGAGTGATCAACAACATAACGTTATTTCTACGGAGTTTCTGTTCCAACCATACACCGTTTCAAAGTTAACCCTGTCCTCGCGCATCGTCATGTCCCCCATGGCTCGTGCCTTCTCCCCGGATGGTATCCCGGGCCCCGATGTAGCTGCATATTATCGTCGGCGTGCCGAGCATGGTGTTGGACTCATTATTACCGAAGGTGCGACCATTGAGCATCCATCTGCATCAAGTGAGCCTAGAATCCCTCATATGTATGGAGAAGCAGCTCTTCAAGGCTGGGCTGAAGTGGTCGAACATGTCCATGAAGCGGGCGGCAAGATTTTTCCGCAGATTTTACACATGGGAATCGTTCGTCCTTCAGGATCTAACCCACACCCGGAAGCTGCCTCACTGAGTCCATCGGGAGTTGATATGGAAGGTACTCAAGTAGGTGAGCCCATGACGGAGGCGGAGATCGCAACTGTGATTCAAGCTTATGCAGATGCAGCAGCCAATGCGCAAAGTATTGGTTTTGACGGAATTGAACTTCACGGTGCACATGGTTTTCTAATCGATCAGTTTTTCTGGAAAACAACGAATAGGAGAACGGACCGCTATGGTGGTGACCTTCAGAAACGAACTCAATTCGCGGTTGAACTTGTAATGGCAGTTCGGGCTGCGGTAGGTCCTGATTTCCCTATTGCGATGCGGATCTCCCAATGGAAGATGAATGATTATCAAGCCAGACTGTTCGACACACCCGAACAACTGGGACAATTCCTCAGCTTGTTGGTTGACGCAGGTGTAGATATCTTCCACTGCTCGACACGACGCTTCTGGGAGCCCGAGTTCGAAGGATCTAATCTTGGATTTGCAGGTTGGGTAAGAAAACTGAGTGGCCAAACCACAATTACCGTTGGTTCTGTGGGTATGCCAGATGAGTCTGAAGCAGGAGCAGATAAAGCAACACATCCAGGTATGGGCGAACTCATGAAGCGATATGAGCAACAGGAATTTGATCTGGTAGCTGTGGGACGTGCACTCCTTGGTGATCCGGCATGGGCTGCCAAAATACGCGAAGGACGTGTATCCGAGATACAGGCTTTTACACCTGAAGCACTCGCTACGTTACACTAAGAACAATTACTAATTGTTCAAGACATTTTTTCTCCCATATATATAGGCTTGAACTCATGAATCAACTATACTTAGCAAAGGGCTCGCTTTCCTTCCGGGATTGCGGGTATTTTGTTTTTAGAGATATCTGTCCGTTCAAACACTTCGAGCAATAGCAATATCGTTCAAGAAAATTCCTTCTTTGCAACCTATAATGATCTTAACTTACCAGAAAGAAGGTGCATCATGACACGGGAAGTCCGGACTGTAGTATTTGATACCGACTTACAGCTAGAAGCTTATCAATTTGAAGGCATTATGCAGAAGTTTCCCAATCATTTTCATGACTATTACGTCATTGGATTCATTGAACAAGGCAAGCGACACCTCGTCTGCAACAACGAAGAATACATTCTGAATAGCGGAGACATGATTGTTTTTAATCCACATGATCCTCATGCCTGCGAACAGGTGGATGGAAGAACCCTCGATTATCGCTGTATCAATGTCCAGCCTGAGGTTATGCGAGAGTATGCGAGAGAGATTACTGGACAAGCTTACTTGCCACGGTTTACATCCCCCGTTCTCTACCAAAGTGAACTTGTGGGTTCCCTGCACGAGCTGCATCAGATGATTCTAGAGGAGCAATCGGATTTCTGCAAAGAAGAATTGTTACTCTTACTACTGGATCAATTGCTGCGAGATTATTCGGATGCTGAACCGCCTGTTTCCACACAGGATGTTACCTTGGAGATCAGACGCATATGTGATTACATAGAATCTCATTACATGGAGATCATCTCGCTGAACGATTTAACCGATTTGACGGAGATGAGCAAATACCACCTGCTGCGTTTATTCACCCGCCAGAAAGGGATATCACCTTACCGTTATCTGGAGACGATTCGTATTAATCAAGCCAAACGTCTGCTGGAACAAGGTCTGCTTCCGATTGAAGTAGCCGCACAGACAGGATTCAGTGACCAGAGCCATTTCACGAATTTTTTCAAAAAACTGATCGGCCTGACACCCAAGCAATATAGACGTATCTTCAATCATGATTCGGAGTTGAAACGTACCACCACTAACATCGTATGACAAGTCATCTTGATCATCAAAACACTAGAGCCTCTACCAGACATTTACTCGCTTTGTTTACTATACTGATCTGGGGAACTACCTTTGTCTCTACGAAGGTTCTGTTGACTGATTTCACTCCTGTGGAAATTCTATTTTTCCGTTTCCTGATCGGATATTTGGTACTATTATTGATCTATCCACGTTCACTGCGGATCGCCTCATTCAGAGAAGAATGGTTATTTATCGGAGCAGGACTATGTGGGGTGACGTTATATTTTCTTATTGAAAATATAGCTCTGGTGTACACAACAGCTTCCAACGTGGGTGTTATTGTCTCCATTGCCCCGTTCTTCACTGCTGTACTCGCACACTTCTTCTTAGATGGCGAGAAGTTAACTCGCCGCTTCATTATCGGATTCGGGATTGCCTTGAGCGGCATCCTACTCATCGCACTGAACGGCAGTTTCATTCTGCAACTGAATCCGATAGGTGATCTGCTTGCTTTCATAGCACCTGCGGTATGGGCGATCTACTCTGTGCTAATGCGAAAAATTGGCGAGCTTCGTTATCACACCATTGGTGCGACCCGCAAGGTGTTCTTCTATGGCCTGATCTTCATGCTACCAGCTCTATTCTTGTTTGAATTCCATTGGGAACTCGGACGCTTCATGAACATGACCAATCTCTCCAATATTCTCTACCTCGGTCTGGGTGCCTCCGCGTTGTGTTTCGTGACCTGGAACCGGGCCATGAATCTTCTCGGAGCTATCCAAACGAGCATATATATCTATCTTGTGCCGGTCATTACTGTTGTGTCATCTGCACTGATTCTTCAAGAGCAGATAACCTGGGTGATTGTACTCGGTGCGTTCTTAACCCTATTTGGCTCTTACATTTCAGAACAAAAAGGACACAAGCTTAATAACAAAAACACTAATCCGCATAGGGGTTAGTGTTTGCTTCATTTTTCACTGATATAACTGGACATCGTGGTTGGCCACCGTTGACATGAGCAGAAGTCATTCATTTTATCTCATTTAATTGAGACAGCAGAATCCCTAGTTCCTCTTGCTCCAGATGACGCCATTGCCCCCGCTCCAGTTGATCCAGCGTAATATTCATAATTCGCACACGCTCCAGCTTGAGGACTCGGTACCCCAAGGCTTTGCACATTCTCCGGATTTGCAGGTTGAGACCCTGTGTCAGAATAATACGAAATACATTTTCACTTTGCCTATACACTTCGCAGGGCTTGGTCACTACGTCCAGAATTTCAACGCCTTCAGACATGGATTTTACAAATTCGTTGGTTACGGGTTTGTCTACTGTCACTACATATTCTTTATCATGATTATGCTCCGAACGCATCATCTTGTTCACAATGCCTCCGTCATTCGTAAGCAAAATCAACCCCTCAGATGCCTTATCCAGCCTGCCTATCGCAAATATGCGAGAAGGATAATTCATATATTGAATGATGTTCCCCTCCACATGTTCTGCTGCTGTGCAGACAATACCGATGGGTTTGTTCAAAGCAATATAGACAGGTTCGCTGTCATTACGAGGGATCTCCTTCCCATCAATGAGTACCACATCGCGAGTTTCAATTTCCGCCCCTTTTTCACATACCCTGCCATTGATCGTTATGCGCCCAGCTGCAATTAAACGGTTCGTTTCCCTGCGGGAGCAGAATCCCGTTTCACTTATGTATTTGTTAATTAGCATATGTCACCACTTCTCATCTATAGTATTGCCACTGGTTCTTAGAGTGCTGGTACGTTCATTCGCATCGTGCAATGAGTTAGTACCTTGTACTGATTTTCATTCCACATCATCTCATTTATACTGAAACGAAGCAATGAATGGTTATATAAAAACACATACACCGTTACATAGGAAAGCCCAAATACACTCTGGAAGGAGTTTCTCATGTACAAAGTTACTCGATTTACAGTTGACCCCGATGATCCCAACCAAGACTCTGGCATGTGGATTGGTGGAGACACTGCATACGTTTCCGACTGGCCACTCAACCCTGATGGTCAGCCTTTATTGCATCTGTTCTCCATCAATTGTAATACACTTTCACAGCAGGTCCATATCCCATCTTTACCACAAGATAAATATATCTCGGTCTTCTCGACCTACTCCGCCTCCGAATATTTTCTGGATCAGGTAATCTATACGGGAGATGAGCTGGAATGGAACGAGAATATTCTTGCCGGAAGCACTTATGTCTCGGTATCTTCGCATCCACTTACTTCCGTATGTCCCGTTCCACCCATTCCGTTAAGCGGCGTATGTTTGATTGAAACGGAGTTAGACGATGAGGCGTTCCCTGCATTTTCATTTTTCTCTCCCACTTTACCAAACGGTGTGAAAGGAATTGACCATTTGCTAGAGGAACATCAACTGGTGTGTCAAATATATTCCGGAGATTTTCCTGAGCCTTATCGGGATATATTGGGTCTTCCCGATGCAAATGGTTATTTATTTTTGCGAAAGGGTCCCGCGTCTGCTCACGCACCATTCGATGGAATTTTCTTTGTACAGACTGCTTAATAGCGATACGTGGAAGTCAGGTATCATCATATAAAACGGTTAATCAGAACGTTTCCCGTCTACTCAGACAGGGAACTTTTTTTATATATGCACGTTTTACTATTCTCGATCAATACAGATGCCAAACCCTGTTAAACGGTCATATGAATTGGATCATATTTATCCTTTCGACACGAAATCGTTTTAGATGAAACTTAGCACGAGAAATATTTCTCTTCATCAAAATTTAACATTATTTTACAACAAAAAGCATGTACATTTGTTCATTTATGGTATAAGTTATATATGAAATAAACATTAATTACATAATATAAAATTTTTATCCAACTAGGAGGCGGGCTTTTGAAAAGAATATTCGCTCTAAGCTGCGGTTTTTATCTGTTAATCGGCATAACCAGCGTTGTGCTCGGTGCACTTCTCCCTGTTTTATTGTCACATTATGAGCGCGGTTACAGTGATGGCGGATTTTTGTTATTTCTGCAGTTTCTTGGATTTCTTGTCGGTGTAATCGCAGCTCCTGCCCTGACAGCCCGTATCGGAAGAAAAGCGATGCTGACCCTTGCACTGATCTGTATTGTAACCGCCTATATATTACTCGGTTTTCTGCCATCCTGGTCTGTAGTTCTTCTTCTAACGATTATCGTAGGTTTCGGTTCAGGTATCATCGAACCCTCTGTAGGTGCTTTCACGATCGAATTCACTGAGAATCAGAAGGCGGTCGCCATGTCCAAGCTGGATGTCTTCTTTGCTCTTGGAGCACTTCTCATCCCGGCTGTTGCTGCTTTATTCATCTGGATGGAGCTGTGGCATCTTACTTTTTATACGGTCGCCGTGTTGTCACTGATTCTCATGTTGCTGTGGATCACAATGCCCCGGCCAGCCGCACTGTATCTGGAACAGGCTGGCGAGAATACAGTGGCACATGCAGCAGGTAAAGCCCAATATTCGAGAAAACATCTGGGTCTGCTGACAATCTTCGTCATCTTCTTTTTCATCTACATGGGATTGGAACTGGGATTGATGAACTTCCTGCCCTCCATTCTCGTAGAACGACTGCACCTTCAGGAATCTGTTGCATCGCTGAGTGTCTCCATCCTGTGGATTGCGATGATCATCGGTCGTCTTTTCTCCGGAAAAATAGCCGAATCCGTCAACTATATGCCTTTCCTGATCTGGAGTACGGTTGGCACGCTTTTGTTTACGGTCGCTATGGTATTTGTAACTGGACAGTGGGCAACGTATGTGCTCATCTTCGGAACCGGTCTGTTCATGTCAGGGCTGTTCTGTATCGCACTTGTCTATGCAAATGTTCTGATTCCCGGCATGACCGAGCGGACAACCAGTATCCTGATCGCATCGGGGGGGATTGGAGGTGCCATCTTGCAGTATGTGACTGGATGGAGTATGAGCACAGGTCCTGTCGTGAATACGATCTGGATTTTGGCCGGATTCTGTCTGATCTTGCTTGTTACTTTGATGGTCTCTCATCTATGGACTGTAAAAAACAATGCAGTACGTGCTGCTCTCGCACAACATAGCAAGGAAATATAAACATCGTTTCTTAAGGGAGGTGATGCCCGCATCATCCGGGATTTTTTGAGCTTCGTTCGAGCTAGTACACCATTACAATTGGAGGAAATCGTATGCAAACTTTAACCAACAACCGCTTCATAGCCGGAAAAGGGATTAAGTTGATTGACGATTCAGGTGTTGAATACCTGGACGGCGTGTCGGGAACATTCAATCTGTCACTGGGCTATAATCACCCACATGTAGTCAGCAAAATTCAGGAACAAGTCGGCAATCTGACGCATATGTCTTCCTCCTTCACTGAACCGTACGTAAATGAAGTACTTGATCACTTAATCGAATATGCTCCAAACGACATTAATGCCGGATGGATGCGGGATATCACTGGTTCAACTGCCAACGAATGTGCAACCAAAATTGCACAGAAGTATACCGAATCGACAGACATCATCAGCCTGTATCTATCCCATCATGGGCAGACCCAATTTGCCACCGGGATTTCAGGGAATGCCTTCCGGCGGAAACGCTTCCCCAATTCGGCTGTGGCTAACGCGGTCCATGTACCTGCCCCATACTGTTTTCGTTGCCCATTCAAATCCTCAAATGGAGACTGCGCCTATCAATGCGTTGAAGCTATATCTGATGCGATAGAATATGCAAGTTCCGGCTCAGTCGCCTGCATGATCATCGAGCCCATTCTCGGGAATGGCGGCAATATCATTCCTCCTGCCGGATATTTCAAACGTCTGCGTAAACTGTGTGATGAGTACAATATTATTCTTATTGCCGACGAAGTGCAGACAGGAATCGGTCGTACCGGAACCATGTTTGCCAGCGAACTGTTTGATATCCAGCCTGACATGATTACCCTTGCGAAAGGTCTTGGCGGGATCGGCGTACCTGTTGCTGCGGTATTAATGCAATCCCGGCTGAACGTGCTCGAAAAGCACGAACACTCCTTCACCTCAGGAAGCAATCTGATCTCCGTAACCGCTGCCAAATCCACATTGGAAGTGGTATCCGAACCCGGCTTCCTGGATGCGGTGAAACGCAAAGGTGAAATTTTGGGTGAATTGCTGCATGAATTGGCTATGAAATACCCAAGTATCGGTGAAGCTCGTGGTGTCGGGTTAATGTGGGGGCTCGAGATTGTAGGTGACGGTAATGAACCGGATACGCTCAAAACCAATGCCATTGTTGACCGTGCTTTTACAGATGAGCATCTAATCTTGAGAAGTTCAAGATATGGATTTGGCAACGTTGTTAAGGTCCGGCCTTCCCTTACCACAACCGAAGACGAACTGGTAGAGATCGTGGAGCGACTGGATTCGGTGCTTGCCACCGTTCATTAAAACATTTCAATGCAACTGTTCGAAGTGGTCGTTTCGGTTACGAATCGTTCTTATGATCGCTGTTATCCACGGATTTTCTTGATTTCCCTTTCCCAAGGGAAAAATCCGTTGATAAAGGCGCACGCTTCGCTTCTCCAGAATCGATTTCGTCCCCTTCACTACTTTCGTATCTTGAAAAAACTGTTTAAGATGAATCGCTATATTTATATTTTATATAATTATAAGGAGGTTATATCATGCTTGCATTGGTATACAAATCGGCTTGGGATGTGGCGCTTGAGGAACGGCCTGTCCCGGAAATTACAAGAGATAATCAGGTGTTGGTTCGTATTCGGGCGACAGGTGTATGTGGTACCGATCTCGGTATTGTCAGCGGCAAGTATCATGCAGTTCCTTCTGTCATTCTCGGTCATGAGTCTACCGGGGAAATCATTGATGTTGGCTCTGCGGTAACGACATTACAAGCGGGCGACCGTGTTGTGATCGATCCTACCTACTATTGCGGACAGTGTGACATGTGCAGAACAGGCAGACAAAATCATTGCACACACAAGTCTGTTACCGAGA
Organism: Paenibacillus sp. AGC31; assembly: GCF_057334655.1. Classification (NCBI taxonomy): domain Bacteria; kingdom Bacillati; phylum Bacillota; class Bacilli; order Caryophanales; family Paenibacillaceae; genus Paenibacillus; species Paenibacillus sp. AGC31. The sequence continues at coordinate 1,905 of NZ_JBHFJH010000040.1, read as the reverse complement.
CAGGTGTGAGTGCTGACGGGACATTTACAGATTATTATGTGACCGAGGATCGTTTTTTGTACAAATTGAAGGACCATGTGAGCTATGAAGAAGCAACTTTGACGGAACCACTCAGCTGTATGCTGACGGGGATTAATCAGATTCATCTACTGCCGAATTTCAGAACAATCATCCTTGGTGCAGGCCCGATTGGCATTCTGTACAGCTACGCGCTCGCTTCCAAAGGGGTTACCGGCTGTCTGGTCGACATCTCCGAAGAACGCTTAGCTATTGCCGGTTCCATTGCACCAGACCGTTGGGAGGTTCATTCATCCTTCGAAAATGCCATAGAATCACTGTCACCCGCAACCCATCAGGTCGATATGATTGTAGATACAACTGGCGTTGTGGGCACACAAGTGCTATCCCAGCTCGCCAGCGGCGGTTACCTGATGCTGGTTGGTCTGAGAGATGGAAACACATCCTTCAATCCCAAGGAAGTTGTGGACCGCAGTCTAAAAATTATTGGTTCCATTGATTCTCTGGGAACATTTGCAACCGCACATTATATGATTGAACAAGGGATTATTCCGGCAAAAAAAATCATCACCCACTCCTTCCCGTTGGAGGATTACGAAGAAGCATTCCGCACACTTGGCTGCGATATTCAGGGACGCACACTTCAAGCCTCTTCACATGCCATTAAAGTTGTGCTGCAATCCAGCGGTTCCAGTTTCTAAAGTGGAACGTCAAGCATGAATGGACTACATTAGAGATATATGTATACACAATCCTGGAGGAGGAATACACATGGCAACGAACAAAGAATCTAACGGACTGGGAGCCCCCAATGATGACATCATTCAAGCGGTCATTTTTGACATGGATGGTGTACTGATTGACAGCGAACCGATTTATTTTGAGATTGAGCGCAGCTCTTTTGCCCATTTTGGCGCTGTGGTAACTGATGAAGAACATCATACCTATGTTGGAGTTACACTGGAATCCATGTGGCAGCAGGTATTGGACAAACATCAGCTGACAGCTACGCTGGAAGAAATATTTACTTATCATCAGCATAATGTGATGCAAACCATGCTTGCCCATCCGAATCTGACGGCGATGCCTTCCGTGGAACGCTGGTTAAGTTGGCTGCATGAGCAGCACATACCCATAGCTGTAGCTTCTTCCTCTCCACGTGCACTGATCGATCTGATCATGGACAAAACCGGACTTGGGCAATACTTTGAGGTGCGAATGACAGGTGAGGAAGTTACGAACGGCAAGCCGGCACCAGATATTTTCCTGACCACAGCTGAGATGATTGGTGCGTCCCCTTCGAATTGTCTGGTGATCGAGGACTCGCGCAATGGTGTTCAGGCTGCCAAAAGTGCAGGCATGCGCTGTATCGGATATCGCAATCCGGGATCAGGCAACCAGGACTTGTCCAAAGCCGATCTTCAGATTTCCAGTTACGATGAGTTATGGACATTGAAGAATACACTGCCCTTTGAAGGCCGATTGCCAAGCTTGTCAAAGCTTCGCTGAGAAGATCGTAATAAAAAGATCGTAATTTCGGAATGAATATTCAGAAAAAAAACGACCCAAACGGCTTCAATTCATTCGAATTGGAGCTGTTTGGGTTTTGCTTGCTGCAATGGGTGTTACATGAGGACACATGCTGTAATTTCAACTAAACCGAAAGATCGAGACTTCCACCCAGATTGGGGTGAGGAGCAGGCACTGACTTCAACATTTCCGCCATCTGCTGGCCTTGCTGCTGTGCCATGTCTTTTGTAATCGACATCACTTGCAAGCTTGCCGACTGCACTACTGAAGCTTGGCTCATCGCCATTGATAATGCTGCAATATCCATGTTCTACACTCCTTTCACTTTCTGGTTACATAGATGTACTTATTATATAT